>JAILKG010000326.1 GCA_024693915.1 Treponema sp. | reverse complement strand
TAGGCAGTTTTCTTTCCTTTCATGGCCTGTTTTACAGCGTAAAAGGAAGCCCTGTGAGGGCAGCCTGCGCATAAAACCGGAGGACGAACAGGAAGGGCTGGTGATTCAGAAGAATTGCAGCCGCCTGTGGTGGTTGAGCTTGTGGAAACAAGCTCAGAGCTATCTACATTTGTATTATTTTCTATACAATCTAAGATATTTTTTAATATATTTTTGACTATTTCCACGCTCAATTCGCCGGCTTCGGGAACGCTTCCGTCCAGTTTTCCGTGAATTTTTCTTTTGAAATTTTCTTTTCCGCAGAAATAGATAAGTTTTTCTTCAATTACAGGGTCCAGTTCTTCAAAAACTGTAACTTCCGCATCCTCATCCATAAGCAGAAAATCTTTTGCAATGTGATAAGGGAAAGGATAAGGACTTCCGATTTTTAATACGGCGCAATTATCAATCTCTTCGTTTTCCGGAAATTCTTCTTTTAGATTCAGCAGGGCTTCCATAAGGTAGCAGTAAGAAATTCCCCCTGCGGCAAACAAATGAGAAGTATTTTTTGAATAAAGGGAAGAATTTGAAGGGGCCTTTAATTTTTCTTCAATTATATCACTTACAAAGATAATTTTATTCAGGTCTGATTTGTAAAATTCTTCAGGCAGGATTTTTTCATTTCTTTCAAAAATCCTTTTGTGGTTCATGTAGCTGGTTCGTGGAAAAATTACCCAGCGCTGGGTGTCTTTCTGGAATTCTCCCGGCTTCCTGCAGTCTGTAAGCTCAGGTATTTCCATGGATTCGTAGGCGTGGTCAACCCTGGTTGTAGGGCGGAGCAAAACTGGAGTTCCGTATTTTTCTGAAATTTCAAAGGCTTTCTGCACCATTTCGTATGCTTCAAGTGGTGTAGATGGATCCAGACATGGGATTTTTGAAAATTCAGCAAATTTTCTTGTGTCCTGTTCGGTCTGGCTGGAAATCGGACCCGGATCATCTGCAGAAACAATAACCATGCCGCCTTTTACTCCCACATAGGAAAGGCACATAACCGGGTCAGAAGCAACGTTCAGTCCCACCTGTTTCATGGTTACAAGAGTTCTGCTTCCGGCATAACTTGCGCCTGCACAAACTTCAACGGCCGCTTTTTCATTTACAGACCATTCAACGTAAGTTCCGGTTTTTTCTCTGTATTTTGCAATAAATTCAATAATTTCACTTGAAGGGGTTCCCGGATAACCCGCAACCATATTTACACCGGCTTTTAAAGCTCCAAGGGCAATAGCCTGATTACCCATTACCATTTGTTTTTTCATATTTTTTTAGTATAACTATTTTTTTTGAAATGTGCTATTATAAAATTGTTGGTTTTCGAATTAAACGCTTGGCGGGGTATTTTTATGGCAAATGGAATTGAAGATTTACGGGAAAAAAACAAGGAAGACGATTCTGTAAAAAAAGGGCCTTCCCGCTACGATTACTGGCGTGTTTTTCAGGGGCGGGAAGATGCAGAAATGCTTCAGGAAAAATCTGCTTCCTGGTCAAGCCAGAAGGCCAGCCGGGGTGATTATGACTCCAGCTGGGATGATGACTAAGAATAAAATTGAGAATAAGGCCTGGTGTACTTATCTCGTGGAACTTTCCTGACAAAAAAGGCTAAAGAAAATATGTTTTCATCATGCCTTTTCCTTTTACATCGATTTCGGCATTTTCGCTGTAGTTAAAAAGGTCTTTTGTCTGCTCTTTTGTTGATTCAGTTACATGAATTTTCATTGGAGTTCCTGTGCTTTCCATTCGGCTGGCCATGTTAACGGTATCACCCCAGATATCGTAAATAAACTTTGTTTTTCCAATTACGCCGGCAACCAGTGGACCTGAGTTAATTCCAAGCCTGATTAAAAGTTTTACAGGGGAAGTTTCGTTAAAGGTGTTTACATCCTCTAATAGTCCCCGGGCAAAATTAATCATTTTTATTGCGCCGTCATTTTCACTTTCTTTTGTAAGGCCGGTTGCCGCCATGTAGGAGTCACCGATAGTTTTAATTTTTTCGATTCCTTCTTTCTGGGCTCTTTCGTCAAACATGGAAAACATTTTGTTCAGCATGGTTACAACTTCTTCTGCTTTCATTTCCCCGCTTATTTTTGTAAAGCCCACAATATCGGTAAAAAGAACAGTAACATTTGGATACTCTTTAGCGATTGTGCTGCTTGGATGAGCGGTGAGCTCTTCTGCAATTTCTTTTGGCAGAATGTTCAAAAGCAGGCTTTCAGAACGGTTTTTTTCTTCTTCCAGTTCTTTTGTTCGTTCTTTTACAGTGTTTTCCAGCTTTTTATTTTCTTCCTCAACATGAATAAGTTTTCCCACAAAAAGCATGATTGTTGTAGAAATAATAAATGCAATAAAAAGCAGGGCAAGGAAAATATCAAAAAGAATGTTTGTCAAAGGTTTCAGGATGCTGGAATATGTGAATTGAATTTCCTGAGAAAGAGGATCGTAGGAGTGGGGTGCGTACATAATGCAGCCAAAGCCCAGTGTTTTTAAAGGTGTGATAGTGTAAAAATCTACTCCATGAATATTTTCTTTGTCTCCGGCATGGGGTTTTACAACATTCAGTTTTTCTTCAGAAAGAGTAAAAGTTCCGTTCCATGGTCCCGGATCAATTGAACATCCATCTGGTACAGAAATTGAAAAATTCCATTCAGTGATAACGGTACTTCTCATGTTGTTGTAGATGACACCATCGTACTGGGCGCCTGTTCTGTCAGGGTCATTTTCATCAACCCAGTGTTTTTCTGCATTTCTGGAAAAAGTTACGCAGACAGGTTTTGCTTTATCATTTTCGATATAAGGATTATCAATTGTTATTGTTTTTTCCGGAAGAGAAATTCCTGAAAGGGATACGATTAAAAGAATAACCAGAATGCCGCCTAAACTTACAGAAATTGTCTGCCACATGTGATTTCTAACAATCCTTTTTTTTGAGACAGAGCTAGAAGTGGAAACTGCAGTTTTGTAAACCGGACTTATAAGAGAGCCGGCTCCTTCTCCTGAATAAAATTCAATTTCCATCAATTTAATAGAAGAATAAAAGAGATGTAAGGCTCCCAGTCCAAGAGAAATGTTTACCCAGGAAAAGCCGTATACAGAAAGAATAAGAATTACGCCTATAAAAGGGAGAATAAAGTAAATTATAAGAGAAGTAAAAACATTGAAGGGAAGTTTCTTTCTGTTTTGCAAAAGCATGGTCAGAGTAATTAGTCCCGGTAAAAGTCCCAAACCTACGCTCAAAGGAAAGAGGGTGTTTCTGTGGTAGATATTGTTCTGGTCAAAATAATAGTAGAGATTTGTAAACTGACTTATAATTGTAAGAACAATTCCTGCAAGGCAAAAGAAAAGAACGATAAAAAGCTGTAAAGGAATTCCGTCTTTTACCGCAGAAATAGGTTTTTTAAGCAGAGTTAAACTCAGTCTGGTCTGCTTTATGAATTCGCAGATGTAAAAACAGATAAAAAATGATGCCAGATAATTACAGATAAAAACAAGAAAGTTGGACAGACGGACCATGTACCAGCCTGCATTGCTGGTGTTTCCCCGGTAAATGTAGGCCAGGGCATCAAAGAAAAGCAAAAAACCGGTAAAGAATTCTACAAGAATCAATGTTCGCCGGCCGTTTTTTTTCATTTTGTGACCGGAACACAAAAATATTCCTGCTTGAAAGCAAAAAATCGAAAGAATAATAAGCGAAACAATGCTGATAAGTCTTGTGTAGTTTGTCATCTCTTTTTCCTGGATAAAAATTCTTCTGGTTTTGTATGCTTTTTTTTGCTTTTCTCCAAGTGGGCTCTCTAAGAGGAGCGCAAAATTAGCAAATGTTCTTCCATTATACCACTATAATATTAAAAAGTTAAAGAAAAAATCCCGGGAGCAATGGGTGGACAAAATCCCGGGAGCGATGGGTGGCCGGGAGCATACTGTTAGCCCGGTTTCCATTCCTGTACCCATGTCTTTTTCCTTGACAATATATAAATTCCCATGGGAAAATATTTACGTAATTACAAAATGGGAGTTTTATATGAAGCGATTTTTCTTTTCCCTTTCGGCTTTTTTATTAGTATTTGCTTTGACAGGCTGTTCTGAATTTCAGAAACATCAAGTGCTCAGTCCAAGACAATCAGAGAAGAACTTAACAATATCGAAGCATCTATCAGCGATGTTGAAAAAAGCTTTGTGCTTGTCCCATAAGAGGCTTATGAGCTTTTAGTTTGATTTATTAATTTAAGGAGAGAAGACCATGAAAATACTTGTAATTTACAGTAGTCAGACAGGTTTTACAAAAAAATATGCAGAGTGGATAAGTCAGGAAAGTGGAGCTGATTGTCTTGATTTTAAGCAGGCAAAAAAAATGAAGGCAGAAAAGCTTTCTCAATACGATTCCATAGTTTATGGCTGCTGGGTTATGGCAAACAGTTTTAAGAATCTTTCCTGGTTTCAGAAAAAAGTTTCTGCTCTTGCTGGGGCAGGAAAAAAACTTTTTGTTTATACAGTTGGAGGAAGTCCTGCTGACAGTCCGGAAATTTTAAATGCCATGAAAAAGAATTTTTCAAGTCAGGAGTGGCAGGGAGTTCAGACTTTTTACTTTCCTGGAGGTCTGAATTATGAAAAAATGAAGGGTTTCCCAAAGTTTATTCTGACATCTTTTGTAAAGGCTTTTTCAAAAAAGAAAAATGCCACAGAAGAGGAACAAAAACTTGCTCAAATGCTTTCTCATTCTTTTGATATTTCTGATAAAGAGTATATAAAGCCTCTGCTTGAAAGCTTGAAATAGTCTTAAATTCCAGTAGAAGCGGGGGCTGCGACAGGAATTTTGCGACAAGGTGTAAGTAAAGAGTAAGGGAAGAGGTTGTCTAATAAGTTCATCGACTGCGGTCATTGAGCTTGTCGCCCGCTTGCGCACGGAGCGTAGCGGAGTAATGACCATTTGCACTATATATGGTGGTTGCTTCGCGCCTTCGGATGACAGGCTCAACCACCACACGAACTTCTTTTTAGACAGCCGTGAAGGATATTTCCCAAAAGTTCACGGTTTATTTCTTCATCATCAACAACTAATACAAGTTTCTTATTAAGAGTTGCAAAATCTTCCATAGTATAAACATTTTACTACCAGCTTAAAATTTTTTCCAATTTTTTATATTTTTTTTCTGGTA
>JAILKG010000324.1 GCA_024693915.1 Treponema sp. | reverse complement strand
TTTAAATGAGGAATATCAGCCTTCTTCTATAAATTACTCTGCAATTACCTGTATTCATTCAAAAAAAGAGTGGGAGACCTTTCTTACTCATCCGGCTTATAAAAATCCACGGATAAAAAAAACATTTGGCCTGCATCCCCAGGGGTGTGTAAAAAACTCAAATGATTTTAATGAATATCAGGATCTGGATTTCCTTGAAAAATTGCTGAAGGAAAAGAAAATCGACGGGATAGGAGAAGCTGGCTTTGATTTGTTTACAGAAGAATTTAAAAGCACCCTTTCTGCCCAGAAAATTGCTTTTGAGAAGCAGCTTGACCTTGCTGTTTTTTACCAGCTTCCCATGGTTATTCATTTAAGAAAAGCTTTTGACACTATATTTTTATATTCAGACCAGTTAAAAAAAATCCCGGCTGTAATTTTTCATGGCTTTTCCGGTGGAAGTCACGAGGCTTTTTCTATTTTACGAAAAGGAATAAACGCTTATTTTTCTTTTGGAAAAGTTCTTCTTCGTGGCAGCAGAAAAGCCTGTGACTGCCTTTTTTCTCTTGAACCCAACCGGCTTTTGTTAGAGACTGATGCCCCTTATATGACATTAAAAGACGAAAAGTTTACAAGCTATAAAGATATCCGGAAAGTTTATGATTTTACCTATAGTCTGCTCAGTCAAAAAAAGAGCGGCCTTTCTTTTGAAGATTTCTGCCAGGGCTTTTCAGAGAATTTTAAGAAGATTTTTTAAAGTCTCTTTACGGTATTTTTTTTTCTAATGACTATTTCTTAAAAATCCTTTATATTTTCCATTATGAATAAAATAAAAATTCCATTAGCTGTCACTTTGTGTTCAGGACTTCTTTTTACACTTTTGCAGATTTCATTCCATTTAGATATCAGTATTCTTTCTTTTTTTATAAGTGCTGCCATCAGTTTTTTTATGGTTCGCATCTGCTATTTTAAGTTTTTTAAGAATCAGGAAGAAAAATCATTTGTTCCATGTCAGAAACTTCTTCAGTATTCTCCTTATGTTTATCTGATTTCCTTTATTGTAAGAAGAGCAGGAAAAAGTGCCACTCCATACTGGTATGACCTGGTAACAGTTCTTTTGTGGACTTGTGTTCTTATTGTAAGATATTTTGTTTTGTATTACATGAACGATAAGAGGGCTGGTCAATTGAATCCTGCCTGGAAAAAAGAGAAGAAGGGCTCTTCTTTAATTGTAAAACCTGCCGGCAAAAAGCGCGTTCTTT
Source organism: Treponema sp. (assembly GCA_024693915.1). Classification (GTDB taxonomy): domain Bacteria; phylum Spirochaetota; class Spirochaetia; order Treponematales; family Treponemataceae; genus Treponema_D. Next base: position 5,268 of record JAILKG010000324.1, on the reverse strand, counting down.
TTGAAATCGTCGACTGGATTGATGCTCTGGTTCAGTCAGTTTTTATGGTTCTTATTTTCCAGATATTCGTTCTGCAGCTTTACGTAATTCCTTCTGAATCTATGGTTCCTGCCTTCCTTGTTAAGGATAGGGTTGTGGTTTTAAAAACTCCAAGCGGTCCAAAAATGCCTTTGTGTGATGTAGGACTGCCATGCGTAAAAAAATACAAGAGGGGAGATGTTGTTGTTTTCAGAAACCCTCACTATAGAATGGACAGAAAATCTGAGGTTAGAACTGTTGTAAGTCAGCTGATATACATGCTTTCTTTCAGCACAATAAATCTCAATGTGGATGAAAGGGGAGAAATAAAAGCAGATCCTCTTGTAAAAAGAATTACCGGCCTTCCTGGGGAGCAGCTTGTAATGGTTGACGGTGTTCTTTATTCTCGCACCGCTAAAAGTGACGAGTTTAAGAAGGTTGATCTGGATGGAAAATTTGCCAGAAGCAATTTGAATCTACTTCCAGCGGATATAAAGAGAGGAGTGGAGACTATTCCTCTTTCTCAGGAAAACTATGACAGAATGCTTTATATTGAAGAAGAAAGAAATAACCTGGACATTGACAGCGTGGCTTTTGAATGCGCTTCCATTGTTTCAGAAATCCGCAGGCTCAATTCCCTTTACCTTTTGAAAAATGAAAATGCAGGCTTTGATTCTTCTTCTATTTCACTTTATGAAGAAAGCCTCTTTATGAACTCTGATGAAATTGCCAGAGGAATTTATACCTCAAAGGAAGGCCTTCTCTGGTTCTCTGATTTTATGACCAGCTGGATAAAAGATAAAAAGGTTAGCCTTGTGGATATGTCAAATGATCTTTATGCACAGAGCAATTACAGACTGAATCTTATGGTAAAGCTTACCTTTGGCCGCCTTCTTCTTCAGAAAGTTCTTATGCTTTCCAATGGAAAAAATCTATCTGATTCTGTTGAGGATATAAAAATCCAGAATCTGCTTAAGACAGCCGGCCTTCTTGATTTTTATCTCCGCTGTCTGGATGCCCGCGCTATGCCGGTTTTCCCGGCTTGCAGCGAGGATGGAAATCCTGTTTACATTCCTGAAAACTGCTATTTTATGATGGGGGATAACCGCTTCAATTCCCTGGATATGAGGCATTCTTACGCTTATAAAGAGCTTGCCCTTACAAAGTATGATCCTTATTCTGTTTCTTATATGTCAAATATGGCTCCTCAATATGTAAATAAAAAATACATTCTGGGAACGACTTTCTACCGTTTCTGGCCTCTTCACAGACGGGGAATAATAAAAGTTAATTAACCTCAATGTCGAGTTATCTTACTGTAAAATAAAAATTGGCGTAGGCTCATGTTGCAACACAAAAAAGGCTCAGCCACCGCGAAGCGGTCTGCCTTTTTTGCTGGCGCGTTCACGCCGAGAGCCAATTTTTGAAGTGAAATTATAAAACTTGAAATTAAGGCTAATTAAGTTATCTTGATTTGACTATGAAGAAGAAAATGTTTATATTTATAGGATATTGATAAAAAGGAAAAAAGATGATTGTTGATAAAATCCTTACAGCTATTTTCGGTTCACAGAATGACCGTGATGTAAAAAAACTTCGCCCATTACTTGCTATGGTAAATGCAAAAGAAGAGTGGGCTCATTCTCTTGCTGCAGAAGATTTTCCAAAGCAGACAGCAAAATTTAAGGAACGCCTTGCAAATGGCGAAACTCTTGATGATATTCTTCCGGAAGCATTTGCCCTTGCCAGGGAAGCAGCTTACCGTGTTTTAGGTGAACGGGCTTACGACGTTCAGATAATGGGTTCCCTTGTTCTTCATTCAGGAAGAATTACGGAAATGAAAACCGGTGAAGGTAAAACCCTCATGTGTGTACCTGCAGTATATTTGAATTCCCTTTCTGGAAAAGGTGTTCATGTTGTTACTGTAAACGACTATCTTGCTGAACGAGATGCGGACTGGATGCGTCCTGTTTACGCTTATCTTGGACAGAGTGTAGGCTCAATTCTTTCAAATATGGATAATGAAGCCCGCAAAGCTTCTTACAACTGCGATATTACCTACGGAACAAACAATGAGTTCGGTTTTGACTATCTTCGCGATAATATGCAGATAGATCTTTCCCGTAAAGTTCAGCGGGGCTTTAATTTCTGCGTAGTGGATGAAATCGACTCTATCTTAATCGATGAAGCAAGAACTCCTCTCATCATTTCCGGACAGGGTGAAGACGACACTTACAAATATCACGAAGTTGATAAGTATGTAGGTGAACTTACAGAAGTTGAAAAAGATCCAAAAACTAACGACTACCCTGATGAAGTTGACATGACTCCAGAGGAAAGAAAACTTATCAAGGGTGACTATAAAATCGATGAAAAGTATAAGAAGGTTTCTTTCACAGATGCGGGTATTAACCATATTGATGAAATCCTTCACAAACACAATCTTATCGCTGCTGGTACAAAGGTAGTGGATGAAGAAAACTTTGAGTTTGTTCATTATTTTACACAGGCCTTGAGGGCACATACTCTTTATCATATTGATGTAGATTACCTTGTTCGTGACGGACAGGTTCAGATTGTAGATGAATTTACCGGTCGTGTTCTGGAAGGCCGCCGTTATGGTGACGGACTTCATCAGGCAATTGAAGCAAAGGAACATTTGCGAATTGCTCAGAGAAACAGAACTCTGGCTACAATTACTTTCCAGAACTTTTTCCGAATGTACGAAAAACTTTCCGGTATGACCGGTACTGCCGCTACAGAAGCAGTTGAATTTAACAAAATCTATAAACTGGATGTAGTTGCTATTCCTACAAACCGTCCTGTTGCTCGAATCGATGAAAACGACGAGGTTTACCTGAACGAAGCTGACAAGTGGGAGGCTATCTGTAATGAAGTTAAGAATGCTCACGCAAAAGGTCAGCCTGTTCTTGTTGGTACAATTTCAGTAGAAAAGTCTGAGCTTCTTTCTGCTCTTCTTACAAAAAAAGGTATCCGTCACGAAGTTTTGAACGCCAAGAACCATGCCCGCGAAGCTATGATTATTGCAGAAGCCGGTGCAAAGGGTGCTGTAACAATTGCAACCAACATGGCCGGTCGTGGTACTGATATTAAGCTGGGTGGAAATCCTGAGTTCAGGGCAAGAAAAAGAGCCGGTACAAATGCTACTCCGGAACAGTATGAGGCAGCATATAAAATTGAAAAGGAACAGTGGTTAAAAGATAATCAGGAGGTAAAGGAAGCCGGTGGTCTTTATGTAATCGGTTCTGAGCGCCACGAATCACGACGAATTGACAATCAGTTGCGCGGTCGTTCAGGACGTCAGGGTGACCCTGGACGAAGTAAATTCTTTATTTCTATGGATGACGACCTGATGAGGCTTTTCAGTGGCGACCGCATGAAGCATATGATGCAGAGCCTTGGAATGGGACCTGGTGAACCTATTTATCATCCATGGCTTACAAAAGGAATTGCCAAAGCTCAGGCTAAGGTAGAAGACAAGAACTTTGAAATTCGAAAACATCTCCTTGATTACGATGATGTTGTAAATGAACAGAGAAGTGAAATATATGCTCAGAGAGATGCAATTCTTGCAGATGAAGACCTTGCAGACCGAGTAATGAACAATGCCCGTGATGCTGTGGAAGTTCTTTTCTTTGATTACAACAGGGCTTCTAAAAAGCATCAGGATGAAGCGAGGGCTGGTCTCAATGAAGAAATCAAGCAGACATTCGGAATTGCTCTTCCTACAGAAAGACTGAGCAGTGAAGCTCTCGAAGCAGCACTTCAGAACGATATTACTGAAAAGGAAACACTTGTTGGAAAAGAAAACCTTAACATGTTTATCCGCTATCAGTATGTTCAGATTATCGATAAAAAATGGCTGGATCAGCTGGAAGCCCTTGAAGGACTTCGTGAAGCTGTAAGCCTCCGTTCTTACGGTTCAAAGAATCCTTTGACAGAATACAAAATTGACGGTTTCCGTCTCTTTGATGAAATGATGGATTCAATCAGAAATTCTGTAATGAGCAGGGTATTCAAAGTAAAAATTCAGCTTAGTCCTGCAGCAATGGAAGCCAGAAAAGCAGCCGCTGCAAGAATTCAGCAGAATATGAGCGCCCAGCATTCAGAAAGTCAGGGTGAATTCGGAGTTACTCAGTCTTCAAGAATCGCAAATTCTGCAATGAGCGCTGACGCTGCCCGCCGTGGAGCACAGAATTCTGCCATGCAGAGAAGGGCACAGGGTGAAAATATCACTGTTCGCCGAATGGCTCCAAAGGTTGGACGAAATGATCCTTGTCCTTGCGGAAGTGGAAAAAAATACAAGCAGTGTTGCGGAAGAAATTAGGACTTTTATGACTGATTGTAAAAAAAACAGGAGATTTTTCTCCCTGCTTTCTTTCTGTTTTCTCTTAATTTCTCTTTTTTCTTCCTGCAACCGTTCTTCAAGAATAAAATCGGTTGGGGAAGAGGAACTTTTCTCTTTGGAATATGGAAATTTTGAAGAGCAGATAAATCTTTTTGCAATCAAAAATGTGGGACTTTTAAAAACTCAGCTTTGTATGAGGGATGGTTTTTTCTATATTGTGAACGGAGAGGCGGGGAAGATTATTTCCCTGAACTCTTACGGTGATTTGCTTTCCCTTTATTACAACGATGATCTTTTTGCTCAGAAAAATCCAGGGCTTCCCCGCCTTTCTTCAGAGGGTGTCTGGAAACCTGTGGAGTATCCCTTTGAATTCACCGGAAAAATTGCGGTGGATTCAAGAAAATACATGTATGTTGTAGGAACTGTTCCAAAAGAAAGAAATGAACAGGATGAAAATGCAAAGCTTCTTTACAGCCATGTTGTTCTCTGCTTTTCAAGTGACGGTACCGTTATAGACTATATTGGTCAGCAGGGACCGGGAGGAACTCCTTTCCCATTTATAAAGGATATCTGGACAACAGAAAACGATGAACTTGTTGTTGTCTGTACCACAAATGACGGGCTTAAAGTCTTCTGGTTTGCCTCTAACGGTTTTCTCCGCTATGAAATACCAATTCTTACTTCGAAAGTTCCTCTTATTTCTCCAGAATCGGTAAATTACAATGCTTCTGCTTCTGACCTTTTTGTTACTGTAGAAAATGTTATTCCGGACTGCTATTCTCAGCGGCTCTATGTAAAAGTTGACTATTATCTTCCTTACATTGACGAAGAGTCCAAAGTTCAGTCTGGTGTGGATTACATTCAGTCCATGATATGTCCTT
>JAILKG010000301.1 GCA_024693915.1 Treponema sp. | reverse complement strand
ATCCTCGAACCAATCATGAAGGTTCAGATTGCTGCTCCTTCAGAGTTCCAGGGAAACATCTTCGGTCTTATCAACCAGAGACGTGGTATCATCATCGATTCAAGCGACGAGAACAACACTTCTACAGTAAACGCAGAAGTTCCACTTTCTGAAATGTTCGGATTCTCAACAACTCTCCGCTCTTCAACACAGGGTAAGGGTGAGTTCACAATGGAATTCGAAAAATACGGAAAAGTTCCTAACGCAATCGCTGACGAACTTATCAAGAAGTATCAGGAAGAAAGAAAAGCAGCTCAGAAATAAGCTGGCATAACAATACCGGCCTGTCTTACAGAAAGACCGGTATTCTGTTTCTTTCGAAATGAATCTTAAATAAAGCCTGCCCAATTGTGGACAGGCTTTTTTATTTATAAATGGTCAAAAATGGGTATTGGACTCCAGAAGTCCAGCCACCCTTCGCAGAAGAGCCCAAGTAAAAATCAACAAATCCCGCCCACACCTAATATTAGCGCAGACCAGCATCATCCTACCATCACCCTCTTCCAGAGAACAAAAAAAGCGGGAAGTAAAATTCTTCACTTCCCGCCTTTTATTTACATTTTTGTAAAAAATCCCCGGCACCAAAAAGCCTTATAAATTTATAAACCTATAAAACCCCTGACCACCAGGTATCTTTTTTTAACAAATCAATTATTCGCCCAGTTTTCCTGATTCAGCAGCCCCCGGCAAACCGATATCGTTTCTGTGGAAAGCACCGTCGAACTGCACGCCCGCAATTGCAGTGTAGGCATTTGCCCAGGCTTCCTTAAAGGTTGAACCAAAAGCGCTACAAGCCAGAACTCGTCCACCACTTGTTACCAGAGCCTGATCAGCAGAACGCCTGTCTTTGATTGCGCCGGCAATAAAAATCTTTGCTCCGCTTTCAGAAATGAGTTTTTCATCAAGTGTGATTTTCTTTCCCTTTGGATAACTTGCAGGATAACCGCCGCTTACAACAACTGGCGCTACCTGGAAACCTTTTTTCCATGCAAAAGCAAAATCCTTAAGTTTTCCATCAACAATTGCAGAACACATATCCACAAAATCAAAATCCATAAGAGGAAGAACAGCCTGAGTTTCAGGGTCTCCAAGGCGGACATTGTATTCAAGAAGTTTTGGACCGTCTTTTGTAAGCATAACGCCAAAGAAAAGGAAACCGCGATAATCAAATTTCTCTGCAATAAGACCTTTTAAAGTTGGTTCCAGACAATCTTTATTGAACTGTTCCATCATCTGGTCAGTCACGTCTTCCAGAGGACAAACGGCACCCATTCCACCAGTATTTGGTCCCTTAGCGCCATCCATCAATCTTTTATGATCTCTGGCAGGAAGGAAAGGCACAATCACAGCCTTACCGCTTTCTGCAGATTCAGCAGTTACAGAAACCGCAGAAAGCACAGAAATTTCAACACCTTCCAGATAATCTTCGATTACAAGTTTCTGACCGGCTTTACCAACACGGCCACTTTCCATCAAATCTGTAATGGCATCCAGAGCTTCTTTTTCTGTTGCCGCAACAACAACGCCCTTTCCAGCAGCAAGACCATCAGCCTTAATTACAATTGGGGCTCCGTGCTCTTTTACATATTTTACTGCGGCAGCCTTATCAGTAAAAGTTTTACTCTTTGCGCAGGCAACGCCGTATTTTTCCATAAATTCTTTTGATAAATCTTTGCTGGCTTCAAGCTGAGCCGCAGTTTTTTTAGGACCTACACAAGGAATTCCTGCATTCCAGAATTCATCAGCCAGACCTTCAGCAAGAGGATCTTCCGGTCCGATAACCGCCAGACTACAATTTTCGTGGCGGGCAACCTGAACATAAGGATTTTCACCTTCTTTTATCCAGTCGCACTCCTTGATATCCACATTTTTGCACTTAGATTCATTTGCAGTTCCGCCGTTTCCAGGAACGCAAATTACATTTTCTACCTTTGAGCTCTGTGCAATTTTCCATGCAATAGTGTGCTCACGACCACCGTTTCCAACAACAATAACATTCATGCTCACATTTTACTAAAATTCACAAGATTTTGCAATTTACCGCCCACACTTACCACAAGGCTGCCAGAATCCCAGCCACAATTTCATTTTCTCTCTTTTTTTTGTATTTGGGCGCGAACCTTTCTTCCTACGCCTGTTCCAGGGCTTGCTGACGCGCGGCAACCTCAAGCTCACTTTGTTCCCTTTCGGTCGCTGGGCTCATCGCCCACCCTTCCATAGGCGCGCGCAGAACTTTTCTTTTTTGGGCTTTTCAAGCCCATTATAAAGATTTCCAATATGTAAAAAGTAAAGGGCTTTACAGCATAATGCATACTCGTACTCCTGCTAAAATAACATTTAAAATAAAAAACGGTGGTTTTGAAAACCTCAACCACCGTTTTATACTTTTTAGACAGCCCTTTTCTTATCTTTTTTCTCGTTAAACCTTAAAAAGGTCTACCTGCTGGCCAATTTTTTCGATTGACTGATGAACTTCATCAGCAATTCCGCTTAAAGTAGAACCGGTTTCGTTAATCTTTTTTGTTCCAATGGAAATCTCGTCCATTCCCTGCTTGATGTTTGCTGAAGCATCCTGAAGTTTCTTTATTTCCAGAAGAATAGCCTTGTTTCCTTCAGACATTTCGTAAGAAGCGGTTTTTACTTCAGAAGTACTGTTATTCATATTGCTCAAAGCTTGAGTAATCTGTTTTGAACCTTCATTCTGTTCTTCCATAGCCGCTTTTACCTGTTGAACAAGAAGATTTGTATCCCTTACATCGCTGGAAATTTCATCAAATGCCTTACCTGTAAGCTCTGAAGCACTAACAATATCGTTAATTGTCTGAATAATTGTGTTCAATTCCTCTCCAATTCTGTTAGACTGGGAGGTTGAAGTTTCAGAAAGCTTTCTAATTTCATCTGCAACTACCGCAAAGCCCTTTCCGGCCTCTCCAGCATGAGCCGCTTCGATTGCTGCATTCATAGCCAGAAGGTTGGTCTGGTTTGCAATATTTGAAATTACGATATTTGCTTCCTGCAAAGTTTTTGACTCGTCCTGAATTTCTTTTAATAGCTGGTTCACATCTGTCTGTTTTTTTACACCGTCCTGAGCATTGTTTTCAAGTCTTGTAAATGAGTGAGCCATTTTTTCCATAGAAGAAGAAACTGAATTAATATTTCCAATCATCTCTTCTACAGCAGAAGCCGCCTGACTAACGCTTTCCGCCTGGGAAGCAATCATGTTGTTCAGGGATTCAATATTTGAAGCAATCTGGTTTACAGCGCCCGCAGTTTCGTTCACACTGCTTGTCTGAGTTCCAATATGGGAATTCATGCTTTCAATATTATTAGAAATCTGTGTAATGGAAGTGGTTGTTTCCTTGGTTGACTCAAACAGGGATTCTCCAGAACGCAAAAGTTCATTTTTGGTATTCTTAAGCTCAGACATGATTTCCTGCAGCTTTTGGGAAAACTGGTTAAAACTATTTACAACAGAAGTAATTTCGTTTTCGTATTTAGACTTATTATTAATTGTAATTCGTTTTGTAAGATCTGCATTTCCACTGGCAATATCGCTTATTGTTTCTTTTACAACATTAAGAGGCTTTAAGAAATGGTAAAGAATTAAAGCAACTGCCATCATAAGGAAAAGACCAACGATACAGCCGGTTATGGTCATAAGATTTCTCAATGAAGAGCCTGTTTCATGAACCTGACTGCCGTCAATCTTCAGCAGAAAGCCCCATGGAGTTTCTTTTACCGTTGAAGAAGTGATGTAAATCTTTTTTCCGACCTCATTTCTTGTCCAGAAAGCAATTGTTTCTTTATTATCTATATCTTTCTGAAAGGCTTCTCTATCAGCCATATTATTTGTAATAAAGTTTAAATCCTTTTGAACTTCTTCCTTATTTCCGCTGGTAGTAATTACCTCTCCATGATCAGTTACAAGAACAGCAACACCAGTTTCTCCTAAGTGAATACCTTCCAGAAGCTTATTAATAGAATGAACTTCCATTACGGCGCAGAAAAATCCGATTGTACGGCCATTTCTTTTAGCTGCCCTACAAATGTGAATTACAGTTTTACCGGAAGTCTTAGATGTAACCGGATTATCAACTGTAATTTCCTGGCCTTTTTCCATAATATCCTTATAATAAGAACGATCTTTTACATTGGTCTGTGTTCCCTTATCGCTGAAAAAATCACCTTTTTCATCAACATAAGCTACATAGTCAAAGCCCTCATAACGAATATCTACATGTTTATGAAGCCAATCAACGATTTCTTCTGTTGAGCCTGTTTTTACAACGTCCGCGCTTGTGTAAGTATATAAAAGGCCATAAAATGCCTCCATTTTTATACTTAACAAATCTGTATAGGCTTTTGCAATTTCATTACAGTCGTTCTGATAACTGGCTGTAGTTTTTGCGTTAGTGTTTTCCGCCAGAAAAGTAATCTGGCTTACATTCAATACAACAAAAATAGTTATTACTATAGTTGAAATAATTACTGCCAGCTTGCGCTGCTTTCGTTTTTCTTCCATAAGTTTTTCAATCCTTCAAAAATTTCTAGTCGATATATTTTATCATCTTTTTTTAATCTGTAAAGAATTTTTTTTAAGCATTATGAATCTGGAATTTTGATTTTAGAGCCGCGCAATAAACCCCTTTCGCAAAAATCCTTGCATAATTCGAAAAATCGGCTTCCATTGAAAAAAAATGTTAAAATTTTTATTTTTTTCTTGCATTATTCTGAATGTGTGGTATAAAGGAATTGTGGAGCAGGAGGTATAGGATTCCCCTGTGAAACATGATCAGGAGGCATTAATGGAGCCGATTGAATTATAAAGCCTGATCGAGGCTATAAACCGATAGGCAAAAACCTATCTGCGGTTTAAAGCAGAATCCATTATGCGTGCAAGCCAAACTCATTGCTAGGAACCTTGCACATACAGGCCGGCGAACAAGCCGGCTTTTTTTTGTTTAAATCATTTGCTACATGAGCCCGTTAAAGGTAATTGGGTAGCATCTGAATATCAATATCAACTTTTCGCCACCTTTTAAAACCAGGAACTCTGGCTGACTCACCGCCATACTGCCAGAATTCAAAATGGTAAGGAGTATGAGGAATTTCGTGATAGTCAGCATACCAGATTTTGTAGTCTTTTAATTGAGAAAGATCAAAAAATTCAGCTTCCCAGACAATATTGCTGTAAATCATGGGTTCATAGCCGGCATTTTTTATTGCTTCGCAAAAAACAATGGCGTTTTTTGTAAACTGTTCCCCAGAAATATCATCAGTGCGGGCTTCTTCCCATGGAATGCTTTCAGGATCAAAAACTACCGGCAACCGGATTGGATAACCGTGCAATTCATCGATTACCAGCTGAGCCTCTTCCAGCGCTTCTTCTTCATTTATGGCCTGACTAAAAACGTAAACTCCAATTTCAAAACCCTGCTTGATAGCACCCTTCATATTTTCATGAAAGTGCTCGTCTACATGTAAAATTCCCGACTGATAGCCCCTCCAGCCTATTCTAAAAATGATAAAGTCAAAGCCTGCTTTGCGAACCTTTCGCCAGTTAATATTCTTTCCATCGTGGCGGGAAATATCCAGCCCAAGCCTGTAGGTATAGGCCGGGTCTCCCTCGTAAGTCATTCGCATTCCCTTTTTCTTAAAAAGATAGCGGTCGTATTGTATTTTGGGAACATCTTCTTTTACAGGCACAATTACCCGGTTTCCCCTGTATCGATAGGAAATTGTTCCACCATCATAATCGTCATCAGGAAGACTTTCACAGGAAAGAAAAAGCTGCAGAGCTAAAATAGAAAGAAAGAGTAATACAATTTTTTTTAAATAATTTTTTACCAGCATTTAGTACATTTTTCCAGAAAAAATAAGCTGCCTTAAAAAGACGCCGCGACAAAAGTTTAGCAAAAATCTTCGTCACTCTTTTAAATAATATTAGATAAATAGAAGGAAAACAAGCATTTTTTACACAAGAACTTCTTCAAAATAGCACTTTCTAAAAGGCTCCTGAAAACCCTATATAACAATATGACCTGTATCTTGTAGCCTGCTTTATTTTGAAGAAAGAATTTTTTCCATCCAGATCATGCTGTACCAGCGGTCAAACTTTTTGGCACAGTCAGTAAATGTTCCCACTTTAGAAAAACCCATATGAGAGTGAAAATTTTGACTTGAAAAATCCAGATACTGGTCTTCTTCCTTAGTTGGAACAGCAATACAGGCATAGAGATTTTTAATTCCCTGATTTTTTAACTGCTTTTCAAGCTCGGTGTAGAGTTTTTTCCCGATTCCACAGCCTCTGAAGTCTTTTTTTACATAAATCGAAAGCTCAACTGAATACATGTAAGCAGCCCTGGCCTTAAATACACCGGCATATGCATAACCTAAAATCTGACCGTCTTTCTGAGCACAGATATAGGGATAGGATTTCAAAGTATTCTGGATTCGTCCCCGGAATTCTTCAATAGATGGAATATCATATTCAAATGTGATTGCAGTATCAGTTATGTAAGGCCCATAAATTGCCAGAAGACTTTCTGCATCAGCAGGAGTTACAGAACGAATTAAAAGCCCGTCAGCAGAAGACAAGCAATCAGAAGAATTTTCGGAGTTTTCTTTCATAGCAGGGAAAGTATAACCTTTATTATTTTTCAAGGCAATGAATGGATTAAATGAAGGTGAAAATAAATAAAAAAAGCCGCAGGAAACACTTGTGAAGTGCACCCCCTGCGGCCTTCTTAGCGTTTAATCCGATTTTTACAGCACTTTGAACTTGCTTACGGCTTCGCTCAATGAAGCAACTGACTGCTGGGCCTGATCAGAAATTTCTGTCATATTCTGAGAGGTTGCTGCCAGCGATTTTGAAGCCGAATCGCAGGAACGAATACCGGAATCTACTTCTGCCTGAAGGGAAGTTACGCTGGCACAGTTGTCGGCAACTTTTGATGTTCCTGAAGAAATAACGGTAGCGCTATCCTTAACATTGGCACAACTAGACTTGATTTCTGAAAGTGAAGTAAGAATTTCTTCCGCCTTTGCTCCCTGTTCCGTTACTGTGCGGGAAAGAGATGTCATTGTGCTTTCAAAATTCTTGATTTCATCAATTGTTCCGGCAAAAGATTTTTCCACATCCAGAGAAGATGCTGAAATTTCGTTGATTTTGCTCTGAATGGATTTAAGTGACTCACTGGAATCTTTTGCCTGCTTGCTGGTAGTTTCTGCCAGTTTTCGAATTTCGTCAGCAACTACCGCAAAACCTTTACCAGCTTCACCTGCATGTGCTGCTTCAATTGCGGCATTCATGGCAAGAAGGTTGGTCTGGCTGGCAACTGAAGAAATTACTGTGTTCATCTCAAGCAGGGCTCCTGATTCTGCCTGAACTTCCTGAATCTGCTCAACTGATTTTTTAAGGGCTGAAGAGTTCTGTGCGGAAGCCTCTGCGATATTCACAACCTTTGTGGTCATGTCTTCTGCAGTTTTTGTAATATCAAAGAATTTATTCATCATATCTTCAATATTTGAAGAAGAAGAAATGATAAGCTGATTCTGGTTTTCAATTTCTGAATCCAGAACTTTTGTTTTTTGAGCAACCTGAGTTACAGCTTCATTTACTGAAATTATTGCCGTACTCTGATTTTCAATGCTGCTATTTACACCGTTAATTGCATTTTCAGTAGTAGAAACCGAAGCCTTAATTTCGCTGGAATTGTCTGAAAGGCGGGCAGAAACCTGCTGAATAGAAGCCGAGGATTCACGAATTGTTCCCACAAGCTGGCCGATACTCTGAGAAAATGTATTAAAACCATTTGCCAGAAGAGAGGCTTCTGTTGTAAAGCAGTCTTTGTAATGACGGGTAAAATCACCTTTGGCAATATCATCGCAGCCATCAACAATTTCTTTGAAGGAAAGGGATACTTTTTTAGAAAGAATAATGTCTGCTATTACAAGTAAAAGAATCAAACCAAGAAGGGCAAAGAAAACATATAAAACAAGGCGCATAAACTGGGAAGAAAAGTCGGAGGCAGGTCCTTCTGTTACGATAAACCAGTCAGTGTTGTCAATTTTATGAATACCGTAAAAATTCTTTCCCTCGATAAATGCTTTTGCCTGCCCGTTAAGATAATCTTTTTTGCTGAAGGATGTAAACTTTGCGCTGTCAAAATAATTTTTCTTCATTATAGAAGAAAAATCGTCGTTGGTAATGTAAAGGCCGTCAGAAGTGATGATGTGAACCTTGCTGTGTTCAGAAAGATTAATTTTTTTTACAGCCTCAGAAAGTGCGTCCAGAACAATATCGGCTGCAGATACACCAATAAGTTTTCCATTGTTATCCAGAACGCGGTAACTTAATGTAACAATGATTTTTCCAGTGTTTACATCTGTAAAAGGCTGTGTATAACAAACTTTTGACCAGTCATTTACAGCATTTTTATGCCACTGCCGTGACTGCATATCAAAATCACTTGCAGCTTCCCAGCCGGTATGAGAAATAAGGGTTCCTCCATCCCAAATCTGTTCTGCAGTTGCATAATAAAGCAGGGTATCTGGCATCATTTTTTTACCCAAGTTCTGAACTACAGACTTCATCTGCTCTCTTGAAGTAAGGGTTGGAATAACATTGGAAAGGTCAACAACAAGGTCGTTATACTCACCAAGAATTCCGCCAACCTGGGCATCAAGAGTTTCCATAGCCTTGTTTACAGAAGTTATTGTGGCACGCTTGATGATATGCTGGGTCAGATAAGTCATTGATGAAAACAAAAATACTGTAGCAATGGCCATTGTTCCAAGAGTTCCAATCAGGAGCTCTGACATAAGAGAAAGATGTTTATTGTTTGACATAGAAAGTATTATAACACCATTTAGCTATTCTCTTAAGATAATATTTTTTTATTTTGAGGGTAGAAGTCTCTCCCCTACGCTGCACTTCGTTGCGTCGTACCCCTCTCAGCGTGGACACCCCGCAACGCCCCGTAATTATGGAGCCGTCAACCTTTTTCAAATTTCAAAACAATGGAGATATATTATGTGGTTTACAATTGATACATGGTATTGCTTTAATACAGAAAGAGTGGAATCGATAACTTGTTTTTCTGATTATATTCAGATAGGTACTGTAAACGGTAAGTATGTTAATTTCTATTGCGATGATTCTACTAACAAGTATAAAAGCCTTCTTAATGATATTTATAGTAATTTTAAAAATAATACCAGTTATAATTTTAATTTGAACAATACAAAAGTTGAATATACAACTGTAGATAACATCGCTAATAGAATGAAGAATGTGATGATTTATACTGATTCAAATAGCGCACTTAATGTCCGGAAGGTACATGTAGATAATTTATCCGGAACACTAAGGGAAGGATAAGAAGATTTCTGAAACAAACTACTCAATTACAGTGCAAGGGTCCCGTAGAGCCCCGCCGCTTACTTGCGTAGCCTACAGTGCAAGGGTCCCGTAGAGCCCCGCTGCTTACCTGCGTAGCCTACAGTGCAAGGGATAGTAGGAGCGGCGTAAGCCGTTCCGAAGCGCAGCGGAGGAATGAAGCGATAGCGGAACTCCGGATAGCCCGGCCGGCCGTAACAGCGGCCGGTGCACCCAGAAAGACAAGTTCTACAAAGAGCGTGGAATAGAAAGAAGAAAGTAGGGAAAGCCTGTTGGGAAAGGATTTATAATCTGACGGTTTTATAGTAAAACCGGGCAAGAGTGAAAAATACCCGGCTGGCAAGTTACAAAATCCAATTATCCACCCCAAAAAAAGGGGCGCGCCCCTTTGGGCTTGCTTCGTGCCAAAACGGCACTCTTCAAGCCCCTCGGGTCGGGCTTTGCGGGGCTACGGCTACCGCCTCCGACCGTGGCCTAAAGTCCACGTTCCGCTTCGCGGCCCCTCCAATCCCTCGCGCATTTTATTCTATTTATCATCCAGGTAGTAAGTCTGCATCAGGCCTTTTCCCTTTACCTGAATGGCATCCTGTTTTTTAAAATTAAACTTTTCTTTTACCAGCTGATAGGTATGTTCTGATACGTTTATTTCCATTGCCCGGGAAGAAGTTTCCATACGGCTTGCAGTATTTACCGTGTCTCCAAAAATGTCATAAATGTACTTTCGGATTCCAACAATACCAGCTATTACTTTGCCGGAATTCAGGCCGATTTTTATTTTGATTTTTTCTTTTGAAGTCTGATTATACTTTTCCACAAAAGAAAGTATCTGTTTGGCGCAAAAAATCATATTTTCAGCGTGCTTTTCATTTGCTTCCGGAAGACCGCAAACTGCCATATAGATTGCA
>JAILKG010000228.1 GCA_024693915.1 Treponema sp. | reverse complement strand
AAATCCATTACCCTCTGGTCAAGACCCTGTTTTGCCGCCCACAAAAGCCATTCTTCAACAGTCGGTCGGAATTCGAAAATATTGAATCGGGAGACAAGAGCCGGATCTAAATCTGTAAGCTGATATTCTTCACCGTCGTTTACGGCACTGATTACACGGCTTCCCTCCGGAAGTTTTTTTCCTGCAAGAGTCCGGTTCAAGGTCAAATCCATAATTGTCTGAAGTACTTCCGGGCGGGCGCGGTTCAATTCATCAAGAAAAAGAACAATTGGCTTTCCGTCCGTTGGAAACCAGTAAGGCGGAATAAAATCTGTCTTTCCGGTTTTGTCATCAATGTGCGGAAGACCGATGAGGTCTCCAGGATCGCTCATCTGTCCCAGGAAAAGAATCACCACCTTCTGGCCTTTTTCCGTAAATCTGAGACTTTCCTATACCGTGCCGGCCGGTGAGCATGATATTCTGCTCCGCCAGACTTGTATCCAGAATTTTTAGAAGTTCGTTTGAGTTAATACTTACTGGAATTTATTTGCTCCCATATTCATAAATATAGCACAAAAAATAGGGAAAGTCTTGCAGAGTACACATCACAATTTAAATACATTTTAATCTTCGCTTGTAAATCCGATTTTTCACTTTGTATCCGGTTCATCAATTAAATTATTCAAAACCAGTATTATCTGATTAATTTTATTCTCCTGTTCAGAAAATTTTTTATCACAATTGTCTATATGAAGTAAAAGAAGTCGCCTGATTTCAGCAAGTTCAGTCTTATCATCTGTTTTAACAATCTGAGAACTCACATAATGGCGGAGTTTTACAAAGGCATCCATTATTCGGATACTTACTTGAATTGCCGTAGGACTATGAAGAACTGCCGATAACATAGCAACTCCTTGTTCAGTGAAAACATGCGGAAGAACAGCAGAATGTTTCATACTATTGAACCGGTCACAAATTGTGACCAGTTCGTTCATTTCCTGATTAGTTAATTGAAACCTAAACTCTTCCGGAAAGCGTGCAATATTACGCTTAACTGCCTGATTAATAACTTTCGTCTCCACCCCGTACAATTCCGCAAGGTCTCGATCTATCATAACCTGCTTTTCGCGAATCATAAAAATCCGACTTTCAACTAAAACTGATGTAATTTCATTTTCCATAACAGACAAGAAATAACTGTCGCTTTTAATAACTGCTATTGTAAAAAAGAAAAGTCATAAAGCAACACGGAATCTAACAAATCAAAAGTAGAAATAACAAAAATTGATGAAAAGTCTATTAATTATAGCCAAAGCCTTTCTGGAAAAATTATTTTTGATTGCCAATTTAAAAATCTTGCATATTTTTGTGTCGACACAGATAAAAATGTCTATACTACCCCAACTGAAGTTCCAGTAAAATTTAGCGATTACTTCCCTATTGATTTTTTCAATGAAGATGAATCATTTTTGTACTTTTCCCCTGCAGATACTTCTACTTCTTACAAAAAAAATTGCATGTCAGCCCAATGATCTTTTTAAATACATCTACTGTCCGGAAGGAATTCCTTTTAGAGAAATAAATGAAGAAAAAACAAAAATTTCCTTTAATTTGTTAGACTCATCACAGAGCGACTATATAGATTATTTTGAAATTCAGGTTAATTCAAAAAAGGATGTAAATCAAATCTGAATCTCAAACCCCTTTGCTTTAGCCTGAGCTTTTAAGTCTTCCAGAGAAATTTCCCCATTTTCTATTGCCTTTCTGACACCTGGTCCAAGTGTTATAACCGGTTTTTGGTCTGGATTCATTTTACGTTGATGAACTGATAAAGCCAAAGGTGCCCAGCCACGGTTAACATAAAGATGAGAATTATTTGTAAAATCCTGAATAAGCTGCATAAACTTATTTGCATCATCCACTGTAAATTCAACGCCAGCTTCTGCAAGGCTGTCCATTGTGTGTTTTATCTGGCCCGTAAACTGCCGCCAGCCTGTAAAAAGGCTGAAACGCAGATCGCGGAAGATTTTTTCAGCAAAAGTTCCCTGCACAGTAGCCATAAACTCGTCCAGTTTTTTCTGCTGACATTTCTTAGGCCCATGCTCACACTCTCCGCTCAACCATCTTCTTTCAAAGTCTTCATCCGGGCTCAAGAAAGAAAAATCTTTCAGTTTCTTTCCTTGATGCGGAGAAGGCTTATTCATCTTTTCATTCCAGCGGTTACGAATAACAGGACATGTAGCCTTGAGGTTTTCGATATATTCAAAAAGCTTCTTTTCTTCTGGAGTTACAATATGCCCTTTTAATTCCAGAAGATTTTCTGGAACGTAAAATGGCTTTTCCATCTGCATTTCATTCAGGTCATAGAAAACCTGAACCTTTGCCATATCCATTATTTCTTTGAAAATAACATAACGGTCTTTATCTGCACGCTTTTCAGCCGAATAAAGTTCATCAATTTCATAAACGTAATAATCGTGCAATTCACGGCGAGCAATAGAGGAAAACTCAAAAATATCTTTTCGTTGAATTTTTACAACATCAACCTTTTCGGAAAGTTCCTTGTAAACATCCCACATGTCATTCAGACAGATTGAGCCGTAAAGGGCTGCACAGGAATCGAAAAGTTTTCGCAGAAAAGCAATTTTCTCCTCTGTGAGTTTTGAATCTGCGTACATGCGTGCAATCGATTTTTCAGAAAGTAGTTTTGGATATGCCATTGTGAACTCCTTATTTCTCTTTTACTTCCCAATGACCACCATTATCCGCACCCACACGGACAATCTGGCCTTTTTCGCGAAGATTTCTTATCTGCTTTTCTACAGCTCTGAAACTAATATTTTTACCGGACACTTTTTCCGATAAATCTTGACCATGCCCTGCACCCTCATCATAAAATCCGTTGAATCGAGCATGTTTCTTTGACGCGGTCATACATTAATCCTGCATCGCATTTTTCAAGGGATTTTTACAAGCACATCGTCATATAAACAGGTATAAAGGTAATATCATTGTCCTGCATCAAATCCTTCGTATATATAATAAAGCGCTCATGTTTTTTAGGCTTATATTTTTCTATATAATAGTCAAAAGATTCATGATTCTTATAAGCTGATGACTTAACTTCTATCGGGCATAAATGACCGTCTTTTGCAATCAAAAAATCTATTTCATATTTTTGCTCGGTTTTCTTTCCCTTTGGAGTATAATAATACTCATGAAAAAAAAGTTCATAACCTCTTGCACGGAGCATCTGAGCAACCATGTTTTCAAAAATCATTCCAAGATTAGCTCCCAAATGTCCTGTAATGATTTTTCTGTACAAATCTTCCTGAACAAGATTTGAAGTTCTTAAAATTTGCGTAACTAAAAGACCTGTATCTCCCATAAAAAGTTTGAAGTTGTCAGATTCAGCAAATAAATCAAGGGTAATCTGCGGATTAGTTACATTTCGACAATAATTTCCAATCATTGACT
>JAILKG010000281.1 GCA_024693915.1 Treponema sp. | reverse complement strand
CAGGAGGAACTGTATGTTCGATGTTATTATAATTGGTGCAGGGCCGGCTGGAATTTCTGCCGCTTTATATGCAAAAAGAGCAAATCTGAATGTTCTGGTTCTCTACCACGGAGAAAGCCAGCTGGAAAAAGCTCACAAAATTGATAACTACTACGGCTTTGAAGAAGGAATTTCAGGAAAAGATTTATATCAGGCAGGTATTGCTCAGGCAAAAAATCTTGGAGTTCAGGTGCTTCAGGCAGAAGTTACGAATATTCAGTACGGCGGACCTTCTCTCTACATTCTAACTGCAAACGACGGTTCTTCCTCCACAGATTACCAGGCCCCTGCCGTAATAATTGCCACAGGAAATAAACGCCTAAGCCCGGATATTGCTGGACTTAAAGAGCTGGAAGGCCACGGCGTTTCCTACTGCGCAGTTTGCGACGGCTTTTTCTACAGAAAAAAAGATGTCTGCGTAATCGGAAACCAGCTTTACGCCTGGGAAGAGGCAAGTTATCTGGCAAATATGGCTTCTTCAGTTACAATTTTAACAGACGGCAAAGACGACTCAGAATTAAAAGCTCTCTACGCCCAGGCCAACAGTGGAAAAGCCTACTGTGAATCTGAAAACTGTAGCACAAAAATAAAAAACGAAGGCGGAACCGCTGATTCTACAGCTGATTCTGCAACTAATTCTGCATCCAGTGGAAATACAGAAAACGCAAATTCATCTCCACTTGCAAAAATCCGGATTGACAGCAGAAAAATTGCCTCAATCGCAGGTCTAGCATCTTCTGCTCTTGCTTCTTCTGGCATTGCGGCATCCAGCCAGGCCTCAGACAGTCAGAAAAATGAAAGTCAGTCTGCAGGCCTTGCTTCAGTCGACTCTGCAAACTCTCCAAAAGGAGACTTTCAGGACAAGGTTTCTGCAGTTACTTTTGAAGAAGGAGAACCTATATCCTGCGAAGGCCTTTTCGTTGCCCTTGGAAGCGCAGGCGGTGCCGATTTTGCCAAAAAACTTGGGCTGACCCTTGAAGGAAACAGCATAAAAACTGACGAAAAAATGCAGACAGCTGCCAAAGGTATTTTTTCCTGCGGAAATGTTAATGGGGGACTTCTTCAGGTATGTAAA
The DNA here is from genome assembly GCA_024693915.1 of Treponema sp. Taxonomy (GTDB): domain Bacteria; phylum Spirochaetota; class Spirochaetia; order Treponematales; family Treponemataceae; genus Treponema_D. The sequence continues at coordinate 41,971 of JAILKG010000281.1, read as the reverse complement.
GCTGTTTACGAGGGTGGCGTAGCCGGCCTTTCTGCGATAGAATATGTAAAAAGCTTAAAAAAATAAGCTAAAAACAAATTCAAAGATTATCTGAAAAGAAAATCACAGGTCGAAATATGGCAAAAGAAATTTCACGTGAAAAGATCATTGTTCGCACCAGTATTGCTGGAATTATCACAAATATTCTTCTATCCCTCACAAAGGCGGTAGTTGGATTTTTTTCCAACTCAATTGCTATTATTCTGGACTCCCTGAACAATTTAAGCGATGCTCTTTCTTCTATTATTACAGTAATTGGAGCAAAGCTGGCCCTCAAACCGGCCGACAAAAAGCACCCCTTTGGTCACGGAAGAAGTGAATACCTTTCTGCCCTGATAATTTCAGTTATCATTCTTTACGCCGGTACAACCTCTCTGATTGAATCGGTAAAAAAAATCACCAGCCCAAAAACTCCGGAATACAATTACATTTCCATCGCTTTACTTATTCTGGCAGTTTTTGTAAAAATTTTTCTGGGACTCTACGTTAAAAAAACAGGTCGAAGGGTAAATTCAACTTCCCTTGTGGCTTCCGGCCAGGACGCCCTGATGGACTCCATAGTTTCTACTTCCACCGTTATTGCTGCAGCAATTTTTATGATTACCGGAAAATCCTTTGAAGCCTATATCGGTCTTCTGATTTCCTGCCTGATTATAAAAAGCGGTATTGAACTGGTACTGGAAACCGTCAGCCAGATTCTTGGAGAAAGAATTGAATCCACCCTCTCCAGGGAAATAAAAAATACAATAATCTCCGTGGATCCGGAAATAAAAGGCGCCTACGACCTGATTTTAAACAATTACGGCCCAAACACCTACTGGGGCTCAGTGCATATCGAAGTTCCAGCTTCCTGGGACGCGGTAAAAATCGACGGTGTCACCAGAAAAATTCAGAACAGGGTTTTTAATGACCACAATGTTATGCTCACCGCAGTTGGAATTTATTCCGTTAATTCAAAAAATTCCAAAATTGCTCAAATGAAGGAAAAAATCGAAGCTGTAGCAAAAAATTATCCCGACATTCTTCAGCTTCACGGTTTTTATGTAGATACCGATTCTAAAATGGTCAGACTGGATGTGGTGGTCTCTTTTGATTGCCAAAACCGCTCTGAATGCCTGCTCAAATATCATAAGGAAATTTCAGAGCTTTTCCCGGAATACCAGTTTGCATTGCAGCTTGATAATGACATGAGCGACTAAGAAGAGCTCTTTCAAATTATGAAATTTTCAGTAGGTCGCCTGACTTCTTGAAAAGAAGATTGAAATTCCGCTTTCAAATTATGAAATTTTCAGTAGGCCGCCTGACCTTTACTAAACTCGACATTAAAATTATTAATGCGCTATAATTAGAACATTAAAATAGAGGATAATCATGGAAGAAAATACTGAAATCAATTACGACTGCCTAAAACTTGAAAACCAGCTCTGTTTTCCGCTCTATGCGGCATCCAGAGAAATTTTACGCAAGTATACGCCATTTTTAAAAGAACTCAACATAACCTACACCCAGTACATTGTTCTAATGGTTTTGTGGGAAGTAAAAGAAACCACTGTTGGCGAAATTGGAAAAAAACTTTTTCTTGATACAGGAACCCTCTCCCCGCTTTTAAAGTCCATGGAAAGCCGCAATTTGCTCTGCCGCACCCGGGACAAAAACGACGAAAGAATCGTAAAAATTGCCATCACACCGGAGGGAGAAGCTCTCAAAGAAAAAGCCAGCCAGATTCCTCAGCAAATCGGAAAATGCATTTCTCTGCCACAAGAAGACGCAAAAGAACTCTACAGAATTCTCTACTCACTTTTAAGTCAGCAGTAATTTTTGAGGGGAAAAGCCTTTCCCCTGGGCAAAACCCCTCCTTTCGCAAACTCAAGGCGGGTTTTTGCCACACCCCATTCTCCTAGGGGGAAGCCTTCCCAAAGCTCAGGCCTCCCCCTAAGACCCCCTTTCATTCAAATTTTATACCAGCCTTTTAGTGTAACCCCAGCTAATTATCTATTATTTCCTTCCATTTTTTATCTCAATTTTCAAATACAATTTATTTCACATAAAGTAAAATTTCTTGACACAAAGAGTTTTTCTTTTTATCATATGAACAAGTGTTCATATGTTTAAGTAATCAAAGATATTTTTTGAACGAATCTTCAAAATAATGTCTCTTACTTATCAAAAAAAAACAGGCCGATACATTTGGCCAAACATAAGGAAGCTACTATGGCAAATAAAACTAATAATTTTACTGATTCTCAAACAGAATATGTACTGGAAACTTCTACTGCAGAAATGCAGATTCCAGACGAAGACACTCTTTTTGACCTTGCAGAGCTTTACAAAATTTTTGGTGATTCCAGCAGAGTAAAAATTCTTTTTTCTCTCCTTTCACGAGAAATGTCCGTAAACGACATCGCTGACGAACTTTCTATGACCCAGTCAGCAATCAGCCACCAGCTTAGAATCTTAAAAACAAACCGTCTTGTAAAATACCGACGGGAAGGAAAATCCCTTATTTACACCCTGGCCGATGAACATGTTACACAGATATTACAACTGGGTGTAGAACATCTTCTGGAACTTAAATAAATCATAAGTAAAAAGAGAGGTAAATATGAATCTGGAAAAAAATAAAAATACAGAAGAAATAACTGAAGAATTAAACCATAAGCATAAGATGGAAGAGTCTGAACACCAGCACTGCAACAATCACGAGCATGATGAGCAGAAGGAAAAAAAGTCTCATTTTGGTGACGATATAAGCTGCGGCTGTGGACACTGTGAGCACGATCACAAACACCATGAACATCAGGAAGATAAGCACGAAAATCATGAAAACGGGCACAGTCACCATGACCAGGATGAGGATGAAGAAGAGGAAATGTCCCTCAAAAAAATAATCATCGCTTTCATTCTTTTTGCCCTGGGACTTGCCCTTGAACACACAAACACAAATTTTCTTTCAAGATTTTTTCCTTCCTTCTCAAATGTCCTGCCTTATTTAGAAAACCTGACTCTGGCACTTGGAGGCTTCAATCAGACTATTCACCTTTTGAGCATAGTTTTATTTTTCCTTTCCTTTATTATGGTTGGAAAAAACGTTGTCATCGGTGCAATCAAAAATCTTGTAAAAGGCGCAATTTTTGACGAACAATTTTTAATGACCATAGCTTCTCTGGGAGCAATTTTAATCGGCGAAATGCCGGAAGCTGTTGCAGTAATGCTCTTCTATCAGGTTGGTGAATGGTTCCAGGACTACGCTGTAGATAAATCCAGAAAATCCATCAAATCTCTTATGGAAATCCGCCCGGACAAAGCCGTAGTTCTTAGAGACGGGATAGAAGTTCAAGTAAAAGCAGATGAAGTTCAAATTGGCGAAATCCTTGTTGTCCGCCCGGGAGAACGCATTCCTGTTGACGGCATAGTCGTTTCCGGAAAAAGTTTTGTAGACAATTCAGCCCTTACCGGTGAATCCCTTCCTCTTGAAATATTCGAAGGAAATCAGGTTTTCAGCGGTTCTGTAAACAAGGATTCTCTGATACAAATTAAAGCCGAGAAAACCAGCGAAAAATCCGCAGCAGCAAGAATTCTTGAGCTGGTGGAAGAATCATCTTCCAAAAAAACAAAGACAGAAAGATTTATTACCCGCTTTTCAAAAGTATATACTCCAATCGTATGCGCCCTGGCTCTGGCAGTTGCCCTTCTGCCTCCACTTACACTTATGCTCTTCTTCCCTGCCCTCTTCCAGACTTACGGCTGGAGCGTCTGGATTTCAAGAGCCCTCATTTTCCTTGTAGTATCCTGCCCTTGTGCAATTGTAATTTCCGTTCCTCTGACTTTTTTTGCAGGAATCGGTTCCAGTGGAAAACAGGGCATTCTGATAAAGGGAAGTGCAGCTTTGGACTCACTTTCAAAAGTAAGAACAGTTATTTTTGACAAAACAGGAACTCTGACCAAGGGCGTTTTTGAAGTTACAGAAGTACACCCTGTTGCTGGAAAAATTCAGGAAGACGAACTTGTTGCTCTGGCTGCCCATGCCGAAACTTATTCAAATCATCCGGTTTCAAAATCCCTAAAAAAAGCCCACAATGCAGAATGCTGTTCACTTGTAAACATCAGCGACGCACAGGAAATAAGCGGACAGGGAATAAAAGTAAACCTTGATGGAAAAATCGTTCTTGCCGGTAATGATCGTCTTATGAAAGACAATTCGGTAAAAGGTTATTCAGAAGCTTCTAATAGCAGAGGCGGAACTGTTATTCATCTGGCTGTAGACGGCGAATACTGCGGCTACATTGTAATCAGTGACGTTACAAAGGATGACGCCCGCCAGGCAATCCGCAGCCTTAAAAAAGCAGGTGTGAAAAATATTACAATGCTCACAGGCGACAACAATGATGCTGCCAGAAAAACCGCCCAGGAGCTGGGAATTTCAAACTATTATGCTTCCCTTTTACCAGAAGACAAAGTAAGAATTGTGGAAGAGATACTGAAAGAAAATGGCCAGACTTTCAATGCAAATAATTCTGCAAACTACGATAAAAATAACAATTCCTTGAAAAGTGAAGCTGCAAAAAAAGAAAGTAAAGCCCTTTCTTCAACAGTTGCCTTTGCTGGTGACGGAATAAATGATGCTCCAGTTCTTGCCAGAGTTGATGTTGGAATTGCCATGGGAGCCATTGGTACAGATGCCGCAATCGAAAGCGCAGATGTTGTAATAATGAACGACTCGCCGGCTCTCATTTCCTCAGCAATTCTGAACGCCCGAAAGACAATTTCTATTGTAAAACAGAATATTGTTTTTAGTCTGGGAATAAAAGTTCTAATAATGATACTGGGTGCCACCGGAATTGGTAACATGTGGCTGGCCGTATTTGGCGATACAGGAGTTGCCCTCCTTGCCGTTCTGAACGCACTCCGCGCCCTTCGCTTTAATCAAGCAAAAAGCCAGAAGGCATAAAATTATAAAGCAGAGGCTGGTAAACCAGCCCTCAGCCTTTTTAATCTCCTGCTGGAGCAGACTTATAGTATTCCTCAATCTGCTTTCGGCAGGCTACAAAATAGGGATTTAATTCAGGATCAAACTGATTTCCCATTCCATCTTCAATAATAGACCAGGCTTTTTCAAAAGAAAAGGCATCCTTATAGCAGCGCCGGCTTACCAGTGCATCGTAAACATCGGCAATTGCCATTATTCTGGCCTCAAGTGGAATTTCTTTTCCGGAAATACCTTTAGGATAACCGGAACCGTCAAAACGTTCGTGGTGGTAGCAGGCAACATTTTCGGCCAGTAAAAGGAATTCCTTATCTTCAGTATCCCCAAGAATTTTTTTGATAATTTCTGCACCCTTTTCAGCATGAGTTTTCATAACGGCAAATTCTTCTTCAGTAAACTTTCCAGGTTTTCTCAAAATTGCATCATCAACAGCAATTTTACCCAGGTCGTGCATTGGGGCCGCTTTTATCAGGTCATCGTAAAATTTCTTTGAAAGGCCAAACTTATTTTCTTTTCGCATTTCGTCAGTAAGAATTTTTATTACTTCACTGGTTCTTTTAATGTGACCACCCGTATTGTTGTCCCGGTTCTGAACCATTTCTGCCATTCCCATCACAAATTTTGACATCAACTCCTGCATGGAAGCGGTTTTCTGGGTAACTTCCTTTTCCAAATCCGAATTGTAATTGTTCAAAAGGCGGATATATTCCTGCTCCTTGGTATTGTCTTCAATTCTAATCTGGAAACCACGGGGAACTTTATTGGAAATCAAAAATTCAGCAGTAAGCCTTAAAGTCTGCTTTTCACTTTTTAAGAAAAGGCGGGTTGGCTTTCCACTCTGCTCAAATTCTTCCATAAGAACATTTATTTTTTCATAAAGCTGGCAGGTATTTTTGAGTTTTGCATCAACATAGAGGGAATCCAGTTCAGGAATAAAAGAGATTGCCTGCTTATTACAGCCTAAAAAATTATGGGAAAAATCAAAACAGGCAATACCAATAACATTTCCATGGGAAATTGAACTGGAAACAATTAAATCCAGATCATAAATATAAAGTCGGCGCACCAGCATCAAAAGGCTGAACTGCAGAATAATAAAAGTAACTGGCAGAACATCTACAGCCTGAGAGAAGAAACGACCAATCAAAAATGAAAATACAACAACAACATAAAGCAGAATTAAAAGCGAAATATTTTTTCTGGAATTGGTTTTCTTTCGCAAATTATAAATCAAAATTGTCAGTCCCAGAATCACAAAGGCAAAAAGCATTGCATAATAAACCCCATGAGCAGGTCCATACACTTTTCGCAGGTAAGAAACTCCGTTCAAAGATTCCAGCTCTACACTCTTATACAGAAGAGGAATTGTGTATCTGGAAAGAGAAATTGTATAAAGTGCAGAAATCAGCAAAAGAAAAATCGTAAAAATTACACTTCGCTTTATTTTAATTTTGCAAAAAGAAAAGACATATAAAAAGAAGATAAACTGAATATAAAAATTCAAAAGATAGAGAAGACCATTGGCAAGAAGCGCTTCATCAATAGAAGAGGCTTGTGCGTATTTCAAATAACAGAGATTGATAAAAGGAATCAGAAGGAATAGCTGGGAAACGTAAACAGAAACATTCCTTCCCCATTTTGCGATGAAGTAGCAGGTAAAAAGTAAAGAAGCTATCAGGGCGATAAAATAATACAGTAACATCTACCATCCTTAAATATCGTTAAGACGCTATTCAGAGTTATTATATCTTGACTTTTGGCTATTGTACATTTTTTTTTGACTATGTTTCCATGATTGTTTTTTTATGAAACAATTTTTTTGTTTGCAGACGATTAAGACACCGGCCCAAAAATATCGCAAAAAATATCACTTGAACTGATTTTATCCTCAATATAAAATTAACCATGCCTTTTTCTATTTCATGGACCAATTATCCAGAAGATGCAGATAAGCAGGACTACATAAAAAACTGCCGTATAATTCCTGTTAACAAAAAATCTGAAAACAGAAATCCCAGCGAAAAAAACTCAGAAGAATCATTTACCCCAGATTCACATTCTTACCAAAGCAAAGTTGATTCTGAACACAGCCAGCTGGCAGCAAATAAAAAAAACATTCTGAATCTGGAAGAACTTTACACTTTTATTTCAGGAGACAACTATCCGGTTTTACAACTTTTACAGGATGAACTTTCTGAAAAAATCGATTTAATTTACATAGACCCGCCCTACAACACCGGTAAAAAATTTGTCTATAACGACGCCTTTTTTTCAGGCAAACATGAAAATAATGACGAAAAAAAATACAGCAGTAACAAAGACAGCCACTCTGTATGGCTCAGTTTTATGCAAAGACGCCTTGAACTTGCAAAAAAAGTATTAAAAGAAGAAGGATGTATTTTTATCGCAATCGGAAGCGAAGAGCTTTACCACCTGAAACTTTTATGCGACATGATTTTTGGTGAAAAAAACTTTGTAAACGATTTTAAATGGCTCTGCGGCAAAGGGAAAAAAGATAAATTTTCCAGAACACTGGAGCAATCCCACCTGTGTTACGCCAAAAATATCCGCCGCTTAAAAGAATTTTCCGAATTTCAGGAAAGCGCCTGGGCTAAAGAAAATCTTGATAATGACAGCCGGGGACCATGGTTTTCCGGCAGCATAAGTTTTTCAGAAAAACGGTCAAACCCCCAGCACAAAAATTATTTTGAAATACTTTCCCCAAGCGGTATCCGCTGGAAAAGGCAGTGGCTCCATTCCCGTCAGGAAATTGAAGACATGATAAAAGATAACCGAATTTACTGGGGCCCGGCTCCTGAATATTCAAATGTGCCAAGAAGCAAAATATTTAACGGACAGAAAACAGAGATTATTCCCAAAAATATGATTGAAGGTCAGGGCCCAGGAGGAGTTGGAACCACAAGAGATGCTCAAAATTATGTGGACAAGCTGCTGGGAATCAAAAATGCCTTTGACAACCCAAAACCTGTTGCCCTTCTTGAACATTTTATAAAAATCACCGGAATGAAAAATGACATACGAATTTTAGATTTTTTTGCCGGAAGCGGTACAACCATGGAAGCGGTTTACAGTCTGAATCAAAAAGACGGCGGAAAAAGAAAATGCATCCTCATCCAGAAAGCGGAAGAAATCAGCAATGAAAGAAATATTTTTTCAGATATCAGTCAACTTTGCCTGGAACGCTGCAAGCGGGCAGGAATAAGCAATATAGCCCAATACCGCCTTATCGAAGGGTAAAATATTTAGTCTAGGCTCAGGTCACAAAGGCTGGCACCACAGGCGGTAACAAGGTCCCCAGGCGCTAAAATCAACTGCTGACCACGAACTCCTGCAGAAACACAAATCTTCTCGCATTCCATAGCGCTCTGATCAATAAAGGTTCTGTACTGCTTCTTCATCCCAAGAGGGGAACAGCCGCCCCGAACATATCCAGTAAGTCCTAAAAGTTCGTCCGGCTTTACAGAAGAAATTTCCTTTGCACCGCAGGCATTTCTGGCTTTTTTAGGATTTATTTCCCCGGTTGCATTCTGCAAAAATACGCAAATTTCCCTGGAATCCGTTCTCATCACAATAGTTTTAAATACAGTTTTTGGATCAACTCCAAGTTTTTCAGCAGTTCTGGCAGCCGCTCCCAACTCAAGAGCGTGTTCTCCATCATCATCGTATTCTTTTGCTTCGTATTTGATTTTTTTTGAATCAAGAATGCGCATGGCATTTGTCTTTTTCATAACTGCCTCTTTTTTTATAATTTAGGGCGCATTTTAAATCCTTTTCCGGGATTTTAATTTGCTGCAGATTTTATCAATTTTTTTCTAAGCCTTGATAAAGCGTCTTTCCAGAATAGAAAAAATCTTTGTAAGGCCTACAGTCAGACACAGATAGATTACCGCGCAGGAAAGAAGAGGAATCCAGGCATTATAAGTTGCGTTTCTGATGTTATCGCAGGCTTTCTGCAAATCCACAACTGCAATAAAACTGGCAACTGAAGTTTCTTTTATAAGAGTAATAAATTCACTTGTGTAGGTAGGAAGAGAGGTTCGGATAGCCTGTGGAAGAATGATTTTTACCAGAGTTTGCCACCAGGTAAGTCCAAGGGAACGACCGGCTTCATTCTGACCCTTATCAACTCCCTGAATACCTGCACGGAAAATTTCTGTACAGTAAGCACCGGAGTTAATTCCAAAGGCAATAATGGCAACAACCACAGCATTTGACATTCCCATTGGTGAAAAAATAACAAAATAGAAAATCATCAGCTGAGTAGCCATAGGAATTCCGCGGATTACAGTTGTATAGAATTCCGCAAAGCCCCTCAAAAATCGGTTTTTTGAAATTTTAAAAAGTGCAAATATGCAGCCCAGAACGGAACCAATAAGCACAGCACAAATTGCAATCAGAAGAGTAGTTCCCAATCCCTTAGGAATCAAGAGCCATCTTCCCTTTGCTATCATAGTTTCGTAAAAACTGTTCCACATACTTACACCTTTTGATTATGCAGGCGCTTTTGCATTACCGCATTACTGCGCCACAATTATTTCTTTATAGCCTGATTTGTTTTAATTTCGAGTTAGTAACATAAAAATGAAAAAGTGGTTTCAAGGTACACAACTCAAAATTACGGCTGATTAAACTATTTTCTGATTACAATTACCTGATTTGTCTTGTAATATGGCTCAGAAAAATCAACATTCTGTCTTCTTTCATCAGTTGCAGTCATTCCTGCAGCAATAAAGTCGATAGAACCAGCCTGAAGGGCAGCGATAAGTCCGTCAAAGCTCATGTCGATGATGTTCAATTTTTTTCCGTAATCACGGGCAATCAGACGGCTCATTGTAGCGTCAAAACCAACAACTTCAGAACCTTCAACATATTCAAATGGAGGAAAAGCAGCATTTGTTCCCATTCTGATAACTTCTTTAGAATCTACAAGGGCAACTTCAGGAATTACGATATTTCCATCAACAGGCATAAAAGCTTCGATAAGTTTTTCGTAGGTTCCGTCTTCCTTAATAGCAGCAATTGTCTTGTTTACAGAATCAAGGAGTTCAGTATTTCCTTTTTTTACAGCAATAGCGTATTCTTCAGAAGAAAACTGGTCGTTCACAATTACAAGATCAGGATTTCTTTTTACGATTTCTTTTGCAGGAAGCTCGTCAAGAACGATAGCGTCGATTGCACCATTTTTGAGGGCAAGAGCAGCGTCAATTCCTGTTTTAAAAGATTTTACAGTTTTTGCTCCAGACTCATCCTGAGCGTACATTTCTCCGGTGGTTCCAGCCTGACAACCTATTACTTTTCCAGCCAGGTCAGCAGCAGAATTAATCTGAACCTGAGCTTTTTTTGAACAACCTACAGATGCAAGTGCCATTACTGCGGCAAAAATTCCAATAATTTTTTTCATTATGATTCACTCCTTTTGGCTGCCACATTTTTATGCGGCAATTTTCATAACCTAATGAAACTGCATTTTATCATATAATTACATTTTTGAAAATGTGTTTAGCGGCCCATGCCAAAAATTCCACTTTATAATGCTTGGGCCCATATTGTTAATTCCCAGGCCTATCCTCTTTATTTCACCGGCTTTTTTTCTTTTTTTTAGGGTGCGACCCCCTTCACCTACGCCTGTTCCGCGGCCCGCTAACGCTCGGTCTCGCTTCTTATATCTCAAAAAACTGTCTTTTTTTCACCAGTGGATTTTAAGCTCAAGTCATGCAGGACTCAAAAAAAAACGCTCGCCTTGCCGCAGGCGGCAACCGCTCCATAGGCGCGCACACAGCCTTTCTTTCCGGTCTCTTTATAATACTTTCCAATAACCAAAAAGCTTTCCTGCCTTTGTCCTGCTCTTACTTTTCCTACCAGGCTTTGCACCTCTTTCCTTTTTTACTGGAATTTTTACCTCTTTCCCCCACACTTCAGAAAAGAATCCCTCTTGTTGAATAAAAATGCGTTATATAGTAGTATTTCACTATATGGAAGGGGCTGCCTGATGATTATAACTAGTCATTTTGGACAGTCTTTTTTTTTACTTTTTAATTCTATTTACAAAGGCGAACAATGAAAAAGAGTATCAGAAGCATTATTTCCTTTACGGCACTTTTTGCCGCATTCTTCTCTGCAGAAAATTCCTTTGCCCAGCAATCCCTTCAACAAAGACTACAGCAGGCTGCCACAAAAAATCAAAGTCAGACAGCCGCCATGCTGGGAAACGCAGAACTGGAAGCCCAGGAAAAAGCCCAGCTTGCAAACGCATCAAAAGATTATCCTGTAACTGCAGGTGATGTATACCAGCTTTCTTTTGCGGCCGGCACAAGTCCTGTCAGCTACACAATCCCAGTAGACTCTTCCTACACCATAAAAGTTGCAAACTTAGCCACCCTGAACGGAAACGGCAAAACTTTCATGCAGTTAAAAACTCAGGTTGAAGCAATTGTAAACAGAAACTACCCAATGGGTGGCGTACAGTTTTTTATCCTGAAACCTTCTGTATTTTCTATCACCATTAAAGGCGAAGTAACACAAACTCAGGTAAAATCCTCCTGGGCAATGAACCGCCTTTCCACAATTCTTAAGGGCGACTACCTTACAGATTTTTCTTCCACACGCTTTGTTCAGGTAATTTCAAAAGATGGTAAAAAAACTGACTACGACCTTTTTAAAGCCTACAGAGACGGCGACCTTTCCCAGGATCCATATGTTCGTCCGGAAGACACAATCATCATCAAAAAGTTTGAAAGACAGGTTACCCTCTATGGAGATGTAGAAAGACCTGAAAGCTACGAACTTTTGCCAAACGAAAACCTCAAAGAGCTTATCGAAAATTACGGAAAGGGCTTAAAGGCAACCGCAGATACTTCAAGAATTTACATAGAAAGAATAGAAGGCTCCGAAAACCCAGCCGGAAATACGCTTTATCTTTCTGCTTCTGCAATTTCTTCAAATTATGAATTAAAGAACAAGGATAGGGTACACATTCCAAGCTTTACAGAACTCCGACCATCAATTACTCTGGAAGGAATTATTAAAAATCCAGATCCTGAAAGTCAGCAGACACTCCTTACAGGCAGCGATGAAAAAGCGCCTGCAATTAATTCTTTTAAAACCAGCATCCGTTTCTACGATGGTGAAAACTACGCTGCCCTTGTAAAAAGAATTTCAAATTACTATTCCAGCTATTCTGACCTGGAAAATTCCTACATCATCAGAGATGGTAATAAAATCAACATGAACATTTACTACTTCCTCCATAACCCTCAGGTTCAAAGCGAAGTTTTTGTAATGAAAAATGACCGTCTCGTAATACCTTACAGCCAGAACTTAACTACTAAAATTTTAATCACTGGAGAAGTTAAGGAAGTTACAGAAATTGAAGCATGGCCATTAAAACGCCTTTCAGAAATCATCAAGCCTGTTCTCACAGATTTTTCTTCCACCAGAAACATTACAATAACTGACCCGGAAGGACATATTTCAAACTGCGACCTTTTTAAGGCAAGCCGCTTTGGTGACATGAGCCAGAATCCATACATTCAGGCAGGCTGCACCATCACATTGAACAGACTTACCAGAAGAGCAAGCATTTCCGGTGGTGTTGAGCGCCCTGGAACATACGAATTGCTTGATGGAGAAAACTTTACAGAACTCTACACTCTTTACGGCGGCGGACTTTTGGATAGAGCAGACAAAACCCGCACAGAACTTTTCAGAAAGTACGACACAGACGGAACAAGCGGACGAAAACAGTATCTTAAAGAAATATGCTTTGAAACAACCTTCGAAGTTTTTGACATGGACTCCTTCTTTATTCCAACCTACGACGACTTGCGCCAGGTTGCCTTCCTTGAAGGTGCCGTAAAAATGGAAAAAGATGCTTCTGTTCTTGAAGCTTCAAACAAGCTGTCACTGGAATTTAACGAAGGGGAAAATTATGCTTATTTTGTCCGCCGTTACAGAGACCTTTTTTCTGATGCCAGTGACCTTAAAAACGCCTACATCATTCGTCAGGAAAAAATAATACCAATCAACCTGGAAACAATACTTTACGACAAAAACTATGCTACAGAAATTGAAGTTCAGCCTTACGATGTACTTATGGTTCCTTTTGAACAGGCCTTTGTAACTGTTGCAGGTGCCGTTCAGGTTCCTGGTCGCTATCCATACATTCCGGACAGAACCTGGGATTACTATGTTGGTCTTGCCGGTGGATTTGATAAAAACAAAAATGCCGGAGATATGATCAAAATTACTGATAAGCACAACAAAAAATACAGTAAAAAGGAATTTATCTCACCAGAATCAACAATTACCGCTGAAACAACAGAGTTTACATTCTATTTCAGTAAATACGCCCCTGTTATCACAACTTTGCTGACCGCTATAAGTACCACAATCAGTATTATTGCTGTCACTTCAAAATAAAAATATCTAGTCTTAATTTTCAACTTGAAAAACTGGACTTAAGGCTGGATAAAGTTCAGCAGACGGCAAAAAGTTAGATTTCGTAAGTCTTCAGAATGCTTTCCGCAGTCTGAAGACGGGTCTGGCGCAGCTGCATGGATTGAACTTCAATATAGCGGTGAGCCTGACTTTCGCTCATGTTCAAATACTGCATCAAAATACATTTTGCCCTGTTTACAAGGCGTTCTTCCTGCAGACTGTTTTCAAGTTTCAGCTTTTCCCTCTGACTTTTCTGCCTTTCTTTTGTCTTTAACAGTATAAATTTCAGCATTTTTATAAGGAGAGTTTCTACGGCATTATCATCCAGATAGCAGGCAGGAGCAAAATCTCTTTCAATTACAAATATTCCTGAGTTTTCAAGTTTTCTGGCAAGGTCCACAGAAATTTTTTCAACAAGAAGAATACAAGAGCATTCAATTTCCTGTAAAAAATCAAAGATAGAATCAGCCCCTGTGGATTTTTTTACAGACTTTATTTCAACTTTTTTTACAGTCTCAATTGAATTACAGCAGAGAACAAGGGCATCAAAATCTTCATAACAAAGGGCATCCCTGGCATTTTGAATTCCCTGAACCTTTAATAGACGCTTAAAATCCTTAAAAACTTCAAGATTTGAAAGAGAAATTTGAAATGGAGTGGCATCATCTGCAGTAACAAACAAAAGAGAACTCATAATAAAAAGTTACCTCATTTCATCGACTAAAGCAATTGAAAAAGTATTTCTTTGTGATAAAATTGTAGTTATGGAAGAAAAGAAAATAAAAGATTCAATCATAAAAATCGCCTTGATTTCGTCAATGGCCTTAATTCTGCTGCTTATCATTCTTTTTGCAGTTCTCTATTTTTTAAACAGAAAACCACTTGCTGCTTTTTACGGTATTTCTGATAAAACCCGCGACATTATCGTTCAAAATCTTGAATCCAGCGTAAAAACCCGGGAAGGAAAAAGAGCTTACGATATTCTTGTTCTCAACGACAAAATTTCCCTTCCGGAAGCTATGAAAAATACAAAAAAAATTGATATTCTTTTTATCAAAGATGGTGCCAATGCCCGCTATGCTTACGACTATGTAATACAGAAAAATCTGGGTTTCCCAAAAGATGAAGTACTAAGCGGAATGACAACTTCTATTAAGCAGACAGTCACCGATTACAAAGATAAAAAATACATCGAAAAAATTCCTGAAAATCTTTCAGAAGAACAGAGAAAACACATTCAGGAAGAAAACCGCTTTTACTTAAAAACCACTGCTATTCCAATTCTTCTGGATAATTATGAAATCGATGTAAAATATGAAGTCTTTACAAACAGCAAAATCGGAAGCATCAACAACTGGAAAGACCTGGAAAAATTATCTGAATTCAGCAAAGAACAGGGCTTAATTCCCCTCCTTTTTGCCGGCGGCGATGACAGGGAACTTTTGAACATTGTAGGAGCTCTTACAGAATCTCTCTCCGGAAGAAGTGATTATGAAAAAGCCGTAAAAAAGCTGGCAGGAGCCGTTTCTTCCAGAAAAAAAGCCGGTTCAGAGCTTTATGAAGCTACTCAAGAATTGATTTCTGAAGGAAACCCCCTTTACTCAGCAGTACAATTCTTAAAAGACTGGAAAGCAAAAGGTTATCTACCTAGAATTTTTACCCAGCTTAAAAAAAATGACCTTATGGCCTATGCAAATTCTGATGAAACTGCAATTCTTTTAATGAGTCTTGAAGCCCACAGAACATACAGCGACTCCATAATCAGAAAATACCGGTCAATTTACTTTCCTTCAGACGCAGGAAACCAGACCAGAAGCTTTACTGCTCCAGTTATTATGGCAGTCAGCCTTTCAAAAAAAGAAATGTGCAGAAACTCAATAAAACTTTTGGGTAGAAATCTACAGGAAAAATTGACTTTTGGAAGTGGACTTGCTCCTGCCATGGCAAACTGTGCAATTCCTGATAAACAGGCCGACGATGCCCGCTATTGGATTGCCGCAACAGAAAAACCACTTACACCCCTTAGCGACGCAGCCTTTGTGTCAGATTCAAACCGTGCCATTGTTGCCGATGTAATCAGAGCAGAACTTAACAAATAATCAGTTTACCGGCAAAAAAAAGCGCCATGAAAAAAAATCCAGTGGCGCTTATTTATTTAACTTACATTTTTCTGCTTACTTACCAAGCGCGGCAGAACGATCGTTTGCCGCACAGACAGCCTGAATTACGCTGTTTCTAAAGCCGTTTTCTTCTAGGGCTTTTACACCTTCAATTGTTGTTCCTGCAGGAGAGCACACAGAATCTTTTAAAACTGCAGGGTGTTTTTTTGTTTCCATTACCAGGGCCGCAGAACCTTTTACAGTCTGTGCGGCATAGGTGTAGGCCTGAGCTCTAGGCATACCGCAACGAACAGCGGCATCTGCCAGGGCTTCTATAAACATAAAAACAAAAGCCGGGCCGGAACCACTTACAGCAGTTACGCAGTCCATAAGTTTTTCAGGAACTTCTTCTACAACTCCAGCCGCAGAAAGAATTTCTTTTGCTGTATTAAATTCCTCCTGGCTTACACCTTCTCCCTTTGTTACAGCGGTCATTGCCTGCCCAATCTGAGCGCAAACATTTGGCATCATGCGGACAAAACGTCCTTCTGGACAATATTCTTTCAGTTTTTCAATTTTTACGCCTGCAGCCATGGAAATAAGAACAGTTTTTGCTTCAACATATCCCTTAATCTCATCAAAAACATCCTTCAAAAACTGAGGTTTTACGGCAATAAAAGCAAAATCAGCATCTTTTAAAACTTCAATATTGCTTTCTGTAAAATTAACTCCTGTTTCAGCAGCAAAAGCTTTTCCTGCTTCGGTATTTTTGTCAGTAACGGTGATATTTTTTACATCGTATTTTTTGCTGACTGAACGGATAATTGCTCCGCCCATGGCTCCAGTTCCAATACAAGCGATTTTCATATTTTTACACTCCAAAATTAAATATGGCCTTTAAAAACAATGTTATCCAAAATGCCCGAACAAAGGAATTTCTGAATAAACATTTTCAAGCTTCCATTTTAGAAGAAATATTATTGATTTACAAAAAACTAGACAATACCTTTATCAAAAAGAATTAAGAATACATCCAGATAACATGGGTCAAACTGACTTCCCTTGCCTTCCTCCAGACGGCGGCGAATTTCTTCCCTGGGCAGAGCATCTCGGTAAACTCGTCTGGAATTCATTGCGTCATAGGCATCGGCAATTGAAACAATTCTGGCATATTCAGGAATTTCCGTTCCCTTAAGTCCCTTTGGATAGCCTTTTCCATCAAAGCGTTCATGGTGATAATTTGCAGTTTCCGCCGCGATAGGAAGAGAAGAAACGTTTTGAAGAATTTTTCCACCTTTAGCCGCATGAGATTTGATGATTTCATATTCATCGTCCGTAAGCCGGCCAGGTTTTAAAAGAATATTATCAGGAATACCAATTTTTCCTACATCGTGCAAAAGAGCCGAAACCCTTAATTGTTCTATTTTTTCAGATGGCCAGCACATTTCATTGGCAAGCAAAACTGAATATTCACTTACACGCCTGGAATGACCGTTGGTGTATTCATCCTTTTCATCAATTGCCTGGGCAAGAGTTTCTACAATCTCAATGGAAAGTTTTTGAATTTTTAACTGGCGGTCATAAGCCACCGCCGTCTGCCTTTTTACCTCTTTTTCAAGATTTTCCCTTAGATATTTTAACTGCTGAAAATCTGGAGTTTCCAGAGAAAATAGAATTACAAAAGTAAAAGCTGAATATGAAAAGAAAGTCATCAAATATTCAGGCATCAAAACCTGAATAATCACCGCAATCAAAGGGAAAGCAAAAATCGAAGCGCAGAGGTAGCGCTGTTTTTGCGTAAAAAGTTTTCCCTTAAAAAAGAAAAGAAATCCGGAATGAAAAAGATAGTATGAAGGAAGAGCAAAATTCAAATAGAAAAGAGGTCCCTTATTGTAAGTCCTGTCTTTAAAATCAAAAATAAGTACAAAATTTAAAATATCCAGCTGGTGAAGAATAGCAAAAATCAGATTAACTGAAAAAACCGCAATAAAAAGATAAACAAATCCTTTTCTTAAAATTGTGCAAAGTTTTGATTCATACTGAAGTACACAAATCAGATATTCGTGAACAAGGTAGGCCGTAAAAAAAGCGGTAGAAAGATAGAAATAATTTAATAAAAAATTAAGGATTCCCGGGATAAAAGCGGCATTGCTAAAAGTGTATGCCGTTATGATATCCAGAATTCCAGAAAAAATGCAGACTATCAGAAAAGTTTTAAAACGTCGGTTATTTTTTGATGTGTAGCCATACAATTTTTTGACAATCAAAAGAATGAGGAAATCAAAAATAAGACCAGCAATATCAAATTCTATCCGATAATCT
This sequence comes from Treponema sp., assembly GCA_024693915.1. GTDB lineage: Bacteria > Spirochaetota > Spirochaetia > Treponematales > Treponemataceae > Treponema_D. Next base: position 24,070 of record JAILKG010000281.1, on the reverse strand, counting down.
AGATTCATGTGTCATAAATTATAGCACAGCTTTTCTATTTCTCCAAAAACAATGTACCCTTTGCCTGACCCAGACTCAGTTTTTCCAGAATATTTTCTTCGCTTCCATTGGCAAGAACAACTGGAATTCCGTAAACTGTTGTTTTTTCAGCGGCCTGAATTTTTGTTTCGATTCCGCCCGTTCCAAAGGCATTTGTAGAGCCGATTTTAATTTTTGAACGCAGAGCAGGAATATCATCCACTGTTTCAATCAGTTTAGCATCCGGATTGGTTTTTGGATTGTCAGTAAAAATTCCATCAATATCACTAAAGAGAATCAGCAAATCTGCAGACCAGAGAATTGAAGTGAGGGCGGAAAGGTTATCGTTGTCACCAATAGAAAATTCGTCAATGGAAACCGAGTCATTTTCGTTGATGATAGGAATTACCCCTTCATCAGTAAGAGTAAAAAGCGTATTTCTGATATTCAGCGAACGGTGATCATTTTCGAAATCTTCTTTGGTAAAAAGCAGCTGACCGATGTGAAGGGACTGTTCAGCAAAAGCCTTTCGCCACTGAGCCATCAGTTCAACCTGGCCGATAGCGCAAAGAGCCTGACGAAAATGCACGTCCTTTTTTCTAGCCCATTCCTTGAGGGTAGAAACTCCGCTAACCTGAGCACCGGAAGAAACTACAACAATCTGCTTTCCCTGCTCCACAAGTTTTTTGCACTGAGCAGCAAAATTTGCCATAAACTGAGTATTCTGAGTTCCATCAGGTTTTGCCAGAGTATTGCTTCCAATTTTAATTACTATTTTTCTGGCAGAATTAATTGCCTTTGCGATTGCTTCGTTCATCTTATCTGTCCTTCGCCTTCAATTAAATATTTTGTTGTGGTTAATGCCTTTATTCCCATTGGTCCCCGGGCATGAAGTTTCTGGGTACTGATTCCAAGTTCTGCGCCAAAACCAAATTCTCCTCCGTCTGTAAAACGGGTTGAAGCATTCACATAAACGCAGGCCGCATCCACCTTTGACTGGAAAAGGCGGGCATTTTTCATATCCTGTGTGATGATGCTTTCTGAATGCTTTGTATTGTGAGCATTAATATAAGAAATTGCCTCATTTACATCATCTACAATTTTTACACAGCACTCGTAATCAAGATATTCGTTTCCAAAATCCTCTTCTCTTGCTGCAAGAATTTTTGTAGCAGGATTTTTTCCTGAGGAACCTTCTTCTGCATTCTGGGCAATTGCTTCCCTTAAGGCGGCTTCCTTCAAAATTGTAAGAGCTTCCGGGTCAGCATGGAAAGTTACACGGCCTGCAAAACGTTCAACCAGCCGCTCTAAGAAGTCCTCTGCAACTTTTCTGTTTACAAGAATACATTCAATAGCGTTGCAAACTCCAGGGCGTTGAATTTTTGCGTTTTCGGCAATTGTTACAGCCATTTCAAGATCGGCACTTTCGTCAACATAAAGATGGCAAACACCACTTCCAGTTTCAATAACCGGTACACGGGCATTCTGCACAACATTTTGAATCAGTTTTTTTCCACCGCGAGGAAGTACAACATCAATTTTTCCCACTGCGTTCAAAATTGCATCAACATCAGAGTGATCGCCTTCTTTTGTTTCAACAAGCTCGATTGCATCAGGCACGCCGCCCTCAGCCTTATCCAGAGCTTCCTTAATCACATCCACAATGGCGCGGTTAGAAGCATATGCGCTGGAAGAGCCCCTTAAAAGAATTGAGTTTCCGCTTTTATAAGCCAGACAGAAAGCATCAACGGTAACATTAGGGCGGCTTTCGTAAATAATACCAACCACTCCAATAGGTACACGCACCTGCCTGATGCAAAGACCGTTTGGAGTTTTCCAGCCGGCAACTTCTTCACCGATGGGGTCAGTCTGTGCGATAACCACATCCATGCTTTCCAAAATTCCGTTGATTTTTTTGTCATCCAGGGAGAGCCTGTCCACCAGAGAATCCTTTACACCAGCATCCCGGGCTCTTTTTACATCCTTTGCATTCTCTGCAAGAATTTTCTGGCGGTTTTTATCCAGCGCTTCTTTTACAATTTTCAAAACTCTGTTTTTGGTCTGAGCATTCTGCAGGGCAAGAACTTCTGCACCCTTCCGTAAAATCTTATAACTTTCTTCCAAACTCATATTTTCCTCTATCTTTCACTTTTTGAGCCGGTAAATCCAATCCCATAAAAAAATAAGCCGGAACCCTTAAAAGCTCCGGCCTTATATAAAAAACTAGTAATTTGCAAGGAAATACATTCCAAGCAGAACGGCATTACGACATTTTTCATCAGACCATTCTGCTTTTTCGGGCAGACTTTTTATGAACCACCAGAAAATACCAAATTCAGGATCAATTCTGAGTGAATACTCTCCAAAATCATCGGATTTTGTCTGCTGACCGAACATCAGATATACCGAACTTCCGATTATGGTCAAAAATTCTGTATAAACTTCTTTCCATTTTCCTTGACCGCAGTCTAAATCTTCAAGACGACCAAGGATTTCTTCTTTTAAGGTTACATCGTCTTTTTCAACCCATGTTTTCTGAATCAAAAGTTTAAGATTATTCTTAAAACTGATAACCTGCTTTTTCTGTTCATCTTCAGAAGAAGAAGAAAAACTTCCGCTCAAGCTGTATCCGAACATTTTTGCTATTAAATCAGCATCTTTATTGTCATTTTCTTTATTCTGCGCAAAACTTTCAACAGCATTTATCGTATCAGCATCAACGAATTCCTGTATCAAGCTTTTAATCTTTTCTGAATTAGCCATACCGTATAATAGATTTTTAACAAGAGATTTTCAAGTAGGTGCAAAAAATTAAAGAGAGCATATGCCTGGAATAGCAGGTCAAGCGCTTTATAAGTAAGCTGCAAAAAAAATGGTTAGGTCTGCGTACCAGGGTCCAAAAAACGCTCTATTTATGCCCAGTTTTGCGATACATCTCGCCGACTATAAAAAAAGCGGGGGCTCTTAAAAGAGCACCCGCCTAAAAAAACAATTTTTAGCTGCAAAACATCGTGCAAAACCCGAATAAAATATCTTCCTGCACTTCCCGCAAAGTCTAGCAGAGAGTCAAAAAGGCTCTGTAACCATTATAGGCCTGCTGAATATCACTGGCGGCGGTCAATTCCCATGGAGCGTGCATGCTCAAAACTGAAACGCCGGCATCAATTACGTTCATTCCATATTTTGCCGCAAGATAAGCGATAGTTCCGCCACCACCCTGGTCAACTCTTCCCAGTTCAGCCATCTGATACAAAACTTCAGCCCGGTTCATACAGCCGCGAAGTTTTGCAATAAATTCAGGATTGGCGTCGCTTGCCCCGGACTTTCCCCGGGAACCAGTATATTTGTTAAAGACAAGTCCACCACCCAGGAAGGAAGCGTTGTCTTTGTCGTAAAGGCCTGGATTCATAGGATCAAAAGCGGCATTTACATCGCTTGAAAGCATATAGCTGTTGGAAAGACAGCGGCGCAAGCTCAACTCACTGTAAATTGTCTGAAGACGGCTTACAACTTCTGCAACCGCATTTTCAAAGAAGTGAGAACCCATTCCCGTTGCTCCCACAGAACCAATTTCCTCTTTGTCCACGCAGAGACAGCAGCTTGTGCGGATTGGTGCGCTCAGGCCTTCAGCACAGGCGTCCATAAGAGCCGCAAAAGAAGTAAAGGCGCAGGAACGGTCGTCCTGGCCATAACCCAGAACCAGAGAACGGTCAAATCCGCAGTCACGAGCCTTACCTGCAGGAACAATTTCCAGCTCTGCGGATTCAAGGTCTTTTTCCTCAATTCCGTATTTTTCCTTCAAAAGCTTAAGGATGATTTTTTTGCTTGTAAGTTTTTCTTCTTTCCTCTTTTTCTTGTCTTTTTTATCTTCGTCTTCGGCTTTTTCTTCTTTTTTACTAGGCTTGATTGAACCGATGATTACGTCCAGATCTTCACCCTTTACGATATCAGAACCAGCTTTTTTCATCTGATCCTGAGCCAAGTGAGGCAGAATGTCAGAAATACAGAAAACCGGATCACCTTCATCTTCGCCAACATTTACTTTTACCACAGTGCCGTCAGCCTTGCAGATTACACCGTGAATTGCCAGAGGCAGAGTTACCCACTGATATTTTTTTATTCCGCCATAATAATGAGTGTTCAGATAAGTCACAAAATCCTTTTCGTAAATCGGATTCTGTTTTGCATCCAGACGAGGAGAATCGATATGAGCACCTAAAATGTTCATTCCATCTGCAATATCTCCAGAGCCAATCACAAAAAGCGCAATTGCCTTGTTCATTTTCTGAACATAAACCTTGTCTCCAGCTTTAAGTTTTTTGCATTCAGCAATATTTTTAAAACCGCAGGCTTCTGCTCCTTCAATAATCTGGGCAACGCACTCACGCTCAGTTTTTCCATTGTTCAAAAAATCCTTGTAATTTTCTACAAGATTTTCACCGTAAAAAGCTTTTCCGCTCTTTTTTTTAGTCTTTGCCATAATATATCTCCAATTTTCTTTTTTTTCATTTTTTGGGGGAAGCTTTTCTTCCCAAAGGCTTTCCAGGGCTACCCTAGCGGTCGGTAGCAGAACCTGCACAAGTGCATGTCCTGCTACGGCTGGGGGCTGTCCAAAAAGTACTAATTGTGGTGGTTGAGGTTCTCGTCCGAAGGCGCGAAGCAACCACCATCTTTTGTACACATGATTATTTCGAGAGCCTTGGTTGTTGAGCCTGTCGAAACACAATGACCATAGACATTCAAATTATTGGACAGCCCCCGCCCCCTTCCAATCCTTGCCCGGCCTGTTTTTGTCAAAAAGTTTTTCTTCCCAGACTTAAGGCCGTTTTTTTTGTTCTATATAAAAAACCAAAATCAGCTAGCATCCCAAAAGCAAAAAGGAAAGCTCTTCTGCAGAATTTACAATGCATTTTGCTCCATTCTGAACCAGAAATTCACGGCTTTTAAAACCCCAGCAAACCGAAATACAGGCTGTTCCCGCATTCTCAGCCGTCTGAATATCCACTTCGGAATCTCCAATGTAAACTGCCTCACTTGCAGGGATATCCAGTTTTTCGAGGATTCTGTTTACCGCATCCGGGCAGGGTTTTACATGCTCTTTATCCTTTGCACCCAGGGCGGCGTCAAAAAGAGAGGGAAAATGTATATTGCACAATTCCTGAACGGCGTAGTCAGGCTTATTTGAACAGACCGCAATTTTGACGCCGCCCTCCTTTAGTTTTTTCAAAAGTTCCACAATTCCAGGATAAGGCTTTGTCTTTTCCGAAGAATGAAGGGCATAATAATCATTAAAGTTTTTAAAAACTGCCTTTTTAACTTCATCAGAAGAAGAGGCAGGCACAGCTCTTTCTACAAGCTTGTAAAGGCCGTTCCCAACAAAGCCCTTCACTTCTTCAATGCTTCTTTCCGGCAAAGAATTTTCAACCAGGGCTTTGTTTATGGCGGTGGACAAATCCTCTAAAGTATCAAGAATTGTGCCGTCCATATCAAAAATTGCCACAGAGTAGTTTAAATTATTCATTTATAAGCTTCTTATTTTTATTCGCTGGTATGGGCTTCAGTTTCCTGAGCACTTTCTTTTTGAGCCTGCCAGTTATCACCTGCTGCAGAAGAAGAGCCTTCTGAAGAAGCTTCCCCGGATTCTTTTTTTTCAATGCTGGCCGGCTTTTCAGGAACAATAAATGCCATGATAATGTAGATGAGAATTCCGCTTCCGCCAGCAAGCACAAAAAGAACCCACAAAATGCGAACGATTGTAGGATCTATATCAAAGTATTCTGCAATTCCGCTGCATACGCCTGCGATTTTTTTGTCTTTTGAACGATATAGTTTTTTTTCCATAAAATTATCCCTCCTTAAGGAAGCAGTCAGGCTGCTTAAACCCCGCTGCTTCCTGATTTTCTATCTGGAAAGTTTTCTGTATACAGTTCTCTTTGGAACTCCGGCTTCTTCTCCGAATTCCTTCATCTTCCATTCAGCATATTCTGACCAGTTTCCTTCAAAGAAACGGACTTCAGAATTGTTTTCAAATGCCAGGATGTGGGTACAAATTCTGTCCAGGAACCAGCGGTCATGGCTTACAACCATGGCACAGCCGGCAAAATCTTCAAGAGCTTCTTCCAGAGCACGAACAGTCTGAACATCAAGGTCATTTGTAGGTTCGTCGAACAAAAGAACGTTTCCTGCTTCCTTTAACATCATACCCAGATTCAGGCGGTTCTTCTCTCCACCGGAAAGTACGCTGACCTTTTTGTTCTGGTCTGCACCGGCAAAGTTGAACCAGCCGCAGTAGGCATGGGCATTAACTTCACGAACACCGCCTTCCAGAGCCCGGCCCTTTTCGTCCACAGCACCAAGCTTAATCATATCGGCGCCGCCGCCTAAAGTTTCATATACTGTTTTATTTGGATCAAGACCGCTTCTCATCTGGTCTACATAAACCAGTTTTACAGTTGAACCAACTTTGATTGTTCCTGAATCAGGCTTTTCTCCATTTTCAAAACCAGCGGCATCCGCAATCATCTTGAAAAGTGTTGTTTTTCCGGCGCCATTTGGTCCTACAATACCAACGATTGCACCGGCAGGAATGTGAACACTCAGGTTGTCGAACAAAAGCTTGTCGCCAAAGGATTTTGAAACTCCTTCCAGGTCAATAACCTGCCCGCCAAGACGTGGCCCGGCAGGAATACTTATCTGGGTATCTTTAAGCTGCTTTTTTGCTTCCTGACTCATAAGTTCATTATAGCGGGTAATGTGTTCCTTGTGCTTAGCCTGGCGTCCTTTAGCGCCCATGTGAATCCATTCAAGTTCTCTCTGGATTTCCTTCTGGCGGGCAGATTCGTTTTTGCTTTCAAGTGCAAGACGCTGATTCTTCTGTTCAAGCCAGCTGGAATAATTTCCCTTAAAAGGAAAGCCTTCACCGCGGTCAAGTTCCAGAATCCAGCCTGCAACTTCATCAAGGAAGTAGCGGTCGTGGGTAATGGCAATAACAGTTCCCGGATAATCGTGGAGGTGCTTTTCAAGCCAGGCAACAGTTTCTGCGTCCAGGTGGTTGGTAGGTTCGTCCAAAAGCAGGATATCCGGTTTCTGAAGAAGAAGGCGGCAGAGGGCAACTCGGCGGCGTTCACCTCCGGAAAGTACGTCTACCACCTGATCGCTTGGCGGACAGCGGAGAGCATCCATAGCCAGTTCAAGATTGTTATCAAGATTCCATGCGTCAAGAGCGTCCAGTTTTTCCTGAACTTCACCCTGGCGGGTGCAGAGTTTATCAATATCTGCATCCGGGTCACCAAATGCTTCGTTAATTTTGTCAAATTCTTCAAGAAGGTCTGTAATTTCCTTTACGCCCTCTTTTACAACTTCCATTACAGTTTTTCCAGGTTCAAGGTATGGTTCCTGCTCAAGATAGCCGATTGTGTATCCCGGAGCCAGAGTTGTTTCTCCTGTAAAATCCTTATCGATTCCTGCCAGAATCTTAAAAAGAGATGATTTTCCGGCGCCATTAGCACCAAGCACACCAATTTTTGCCCCGTAATAATAAGAAATGCTTATATCTTTTAAAACAACCTTTGTTCCGTAAGCACGGGAAACTCTGTCCATTGTGTAGATGATTTTTTTGTCGTCAAAAGTTTTTGCCATCCAAACTACTCCTTACAATTTCTTAAATATTTAATACAGATTATTTCTTTCAATTATAATATAGCACATTTTATCCTTTCATTCTATAATAGGAATGATATTAGGGCTTTTGAATAAAATATTTTAAAGTGTAAAACGGACGCGTCTTACAAAAATATATATCGTAATCGGGGAGAAAGAATTTATGCCACATTCATCAGGCGGTGGAAGTCACTCAGGTGGAAGTCACTCTGGAAGCCATTCTGGAAGCCGTTCAGGCTCTGGCTCAGGTCAATCAAGAATTTCAAAAAATACCTATTTTCCGGGAGCCATAAGATACGTTTACTATCAGAATGGACAGCCGGTTTATTTCTTTACAAATTTTGCGGTAAAACCGGATTTTAAAGACATAAAATATATTGCAAAAACTTTTTTCCGCTGCTTATTTGCTATTTTCATCTGTTTTATCAGCTTCTCAACAATAAAACGCAAGGCATACAAGCTGAACATGAACTACGACACCCAGATTCAGATTCTGGATGAAATGAATGTAGTTAGCGACCGGGAAAGTCTATACGATTCCCTTTTAAGATTCCAGGATGAAACAGGAATTACTCCGGCTATCCTTACAATAACCGATAAAGAATGGAAGGAATCCTACTCAAGTCTTGAAAAATATGCCTACGACTGGTATGTGGATCATTTCAGCGATGAAATGCACTGGCTGATTGTATATGCTGCAGACACCGATTTATCCGACGATTTTGACGACTGGGCCTGGGAAGGAATGCAGGGCGATAGCACTGATTCAATTCTGAAAAGAAGGGAAAGAGATGTCTTTAATTCAGAGTTGCAGAAAAGCCTTTTGCAGCGGGACAAATACGACGTTGGACAGGCTATAACCTTCGCCTTTGACGAACTTACTCCCATCGTAATGGATACCTATATCGAAAAGGATGCCGTTCTGTCATTTGTTGTTACTTCAATATTTGCCATAATCTTTATAATTGCCCAATTTGGAGTTCATCCTTTAAATAAAAAATACAGGATGGCAAAAAAATGTCCGGCGGGTTACACAAATCAGGAAAAATGCGAATACTGCAATGGGCTTTACCTTGCCGGGCTTCACAAAAAATGTCCGCAATGCGGAGCACCTATTCCACTTCAAAACCAGCCGGGAACTTATCAGCCGGATATTCAGTCTGATCCAGTTTTTAAAGATAAAGAAGCTTCCGGCAAGAACAAGGCTTCCTACACCTACGGCAAAAATGGTCCTACAAGCGAAGATGTTGCTTCCAAAATCAAAAATTACGAAGAAATCTTAAAAGCCAGCGACAAAGACGAAGAAGATATTTATTACCACGGATTGTAAGGAGAGAAAAAAATGCCACATTCATCAGGCGGCGGAAGCCACTCAGGCGGATACCACTCAGGTTCACATCATTCAGGTTCACACAGCTATCACTACTCCAGAGGATACTCTTCTTCCAGCTACAGGCCGACCTTCAAAAAATCTTCAAGTTATTTTGAAGGCTCAAAAAAATACGTTTACTATGTGAACAAAAAACCGGAATACATATACGCAAACTACGACATAAAACCCAACGACGGCTGCGAAAAAACGCTTGCATTTGGCTGTCTTTCTGCAATCTGGATCTTTTTTATATTCCTGTCTCTTGGGCTGGTTATGCTTACAAGCAGGCACGCCCCAAAAAAACTTTTAACCGATTACAATACGGAAATAGTCATCCAGGATGACGCAGATATAATTTCAGACAAAGTTCTTGTAAGAGATGCATTTGAGCGATTCTTTAACCAGACAGGCATTACACCGGCTTTAAAAACTCTTTCCAGAGAAGAATGGGATAAAGAAGTCCTGAAATACCAGAATATTCCGGAAAACGATCAGCTTGAAAAATATGCTTACGACTGGTATATAGAGAATTTTAAAGACGAAAAACACTGGCTCATTGTATATCTGCCGGACTCTGACCTTTCTGATAATTTTGACGACTGGAAATGGGAAGGAATGCAGGGAAACGACACTGACCCGATTCTAGGCGACAGAGAAACCTCATTATTCAACGAAAACTTTCAGAAATATCTTTTACAGAGGAACAAATACAGCATAGGAGAAGCAGTTTCATCCGCCTTTGATACTCTGACTCCCATTGCAATGGAAAAATATATTCCTCCATTTGCAACAACTATAGCCATAATAGCCTGCATCGTCTTCTCTGTTATGTTCCTGCCGCCTATGCTTCTGATAATCAGCGACAGCAAGAAAAAAAAGAAATACAGAAGTGCGGTAGAATGCCCGGAAGGCTACACAGACCAGGAAAAATGCCCTTTCTGTCAGGGAATCTACATTGCCGGCCTGCATGAAAAGTGCCCTCACTGCGGAGCTGAAATACAAAAGAAAGATTAAAAAAGGAGAGTTCAAAAAAAATGCCACATTCATCGGGAGGGGGAAGCCATTCAGGCGGACGCCATTCTGGAGTTTCTAGCACCACCAGCTCTTTTAGCAGAAGATACTACAAGGGTGCAGCAAGATATCTTTACTACAAAAACAATAAACCAAAATTCTTTTACACAAACCAGGACATCACAAAGGAAGAAAAAACAAATTTACTAATGTATTCTGTAATTCTTGCCTTTATTTTTGCCATCTGTTTTTTATACCTGATGCACTGGCCTGTAAAACTGCGTCAGAATTACGATACAAAATCTTTTGTAATGGATAAAGCAAATGTAATTAAAGATGCCGGAGAAGTTTACGGAGCCTTAGACCGCTTTCTTGAAAAAACCGGAATTTCAGCTTCTGTTCTTACTGTTTACAATTCAGACTGGGAAAATGACTACGAAAATCTGGAAAAATATGCCTACGACCGCTATATAGATTTTTTTGAAGAAAACGAAAAGCACTGGCTGATTGTTTATTCAAGTCAGGACATGCAAAGCCAGGGGGAAAGTTCCGCTGATGACTTTGAAAACTGGAGCTGGGAAGGAATGCAGGGGGACAAAACCGACAGAATTCTGGGTGACGAAGAAGTTGAAGTCTTTAACGAATGCCTGCACAAAGCCCTTTTGCAGAGGGAAAAATACGATGTAGGACAGGCAATCACCCTTGCTTTTGATACCCTGACTCCGGTGGTAATGAAAATTTACATAAGCAAACTTAACCTCTGGATTTTAATCATTCTTTTTGCAGTTGTCTGGTTAAACATTTACTTTGACAGCCGCAAGGCTTTAAAAATTCAGAAAATTTACAAAATTTCTGTTGAATGCCCTGAAAATTTTACAGATCAGGAAAAATGCCTCCACTGCGGAGGAATTTACATAAAAGATTTTCACACAAACTGCCCCCATTGCGGTGCAGAAATATAAAAGGGTTAGCGATTGTAACCGCCAGCCGCCTGCGGCTGGTTCCGAAGGAATGGAGCGCGGTTAGCGCGGAACGGTGAAAAGCGCGACAGCAGGCAGAGGGGGAATGAAATGAGCCCTCTGCCTGCTGGAACCTCCAAAAAAGAAAAAAGAAGGATTTATGCCACATTCATCAGGGGATGGTAGCCACTCTGGCGGACACCATTCAGGACACAGTCATTCCGGTTCCGGCTCTTCAAGAACAAAAAGACGCAGCTCCTTTAAGGGCGCCACAAAATATGTTTACTTACAAGCCTGAATTGAAAATCCGGCACTACTCACAATCCAGTTTTGAAAATCCGGAACAGTCCTCAATCCAATGCTCTCAAACCTGCACTGCCCTCAATTCTGCACACTCTCAATCCTGCACACTTTCAATCCTGCACTTTAAACAGACCTTAAAAAATTATATGATATTAGCAGGGCTTACCTTTACGGCTTGCTATAAAACACCGGCCCGCCAGCGGGCCTTCCACAGGAGAAAAAATGCCACACTCATCTGGAGGCGGAAGCCACTCGGGAGGACATCATTCCTCTTCTCACCATTCTTCATACAGACGCTCTCACTCGTCATCCTCTGCGTCTGCACATAAAATTTCATCAAGCTTTTTTAAAGGCGCAAAAAAATATGTTTATTATGTGAACAATAAACCTGAATTCATATATTCAAATTATAATCCGAACCCAAAAAATTCCAGAGAAAAAAAGACTGTAGCAGGATGCTCAACTGCTTTTATGCTTTTATTCGCCCTGGTTTCAACTTTTGCAATTCTTGCAAGCTTCCAGCATGCTCCAGACAAACTCTTCAACAACTACGACACTTCTATTGTAATTCAAGATGATGCAAATATTATTTCCAATCAACAGGCAGTAATAGAAGCCTTTGAACGTTTTTATGAAGAAACAGGCATCACTCCGGCTTTAAAAACAGTCTACAAGGATGAATGGAGTCCAAAATTCCAGTCACTTGAAAAATATGCCTTTGCCTTATATCTAAATCTTTTTAAGGACGAAAAGCACTGGCTGATTGTTTATTCTGCTGACCCGGATTTAAGCGACGGCTTTAACAACTGGGAATGGGAAGGAATGCAGGGTGACGACACAGATTCCATTCTTTCTTCAAAAGAAAGTGATTTATTTAACAAAACATTCCAGAAATGCCTTTTGCAGACCGAAAAATATAGTCTTGAAGAAGCTTTAATCACATCTTTTGATACTCTTACTCCTGTAGCAATGAAAAAATATATCCCAGGAAGCACATATTTCTATATAATCGCTATTAACCTCTATGTGGTAATTGTTTTCTACCTGCCATTTATCATTTATTTAACTATAAACAGCAAAAAAACAAAAAAATACAGAACTGCTGTGGAATGTCCGGAAGGTTATACGGACCAGGAAACATGTTCCTACTGCCAGGGTATCTACATTGCAGGGCTTCATGAAAAATGTCCTCACTGCGGTGCACTGATTGCTCAAAAAAGTTAGAAAAATGTGGAAAACTGTAGCAAAACGCTGTAAAATATATATTTAGGAGCATAAATCCATGAAAAAAATTACAAAAACATTAACTGCAATTTTTACAACACTTTTATTTTCCTCATTTTATATTCACTCTGAAGAAATGACTTTTTCCATTCCAGACAAAGGGGAAATCACAAAAGATGTAACTCTGATTGAAGAAAGAACTTTTGACAAAAACGGACGGCTTTTCAGCGTTCAGCAGGTCTCAGGTCCTCTTATTACTTACAAATATGACAAAAAGGGAAGAATCTCCTCTGTTTCCCACGACAGCGGCTACAAAGAAATTTTTAAATACAACAAGCAGGGTCTTCTTATCCACAAAAAAACTTCAGAGGACATTGAAGAATGGTATGACTACGATGCAAACAATGTTCTTCTGGCAAAACGAGGAAACGACAGCACCGGCAGAAAATATACCTACAACGAAAATGGCCGTCTGGCAGAAATAACTTATTATGAAGGAGATGTTGTTCTCTATTCAGAATTCTTCGAATATAATTCAAACGGCAGGCGAAGCAAAAGATACACCTCTTTCGGAGAAGAAGAAAACTACACTTACGACGAAAAGGGGAAACTTGTAAGAAAAACCTATTCCGACGATACATACACAGAATATTTCTACTCAGAAAGGGGCCACCTTCTTTACAGTCACACTGTAATCCAGGGGTCTGAAGAAGAAACTTTTTATGTTTATGAATTATCTGAAGAAGGAAAGCTTAAAAGTTCCAAAAAATACATGTGGTCTCTTTTCGGCTAATTTAATTTTTGGTTGATTTCAATTTCCGCTAATTTTATTAGCCACAGATTTCACTTTACATTTTCCGGGAGTTTATAAATGAAAAAAACAGTAAAAATCGCTGCTTTTTGCTCTGCATTACTTTTTTCTGCCCTTTACGCCAGTGCAGAAGAAAAAACTTTCTTTATTCCCGGAAAAGGAAAACTTACCCGGGAAGTAAGCCTGCAGCATATTCAGGAACTGGACTCCAAGGGAAGAGTGACAAGCGAAGAAAGCGAAAGCGGTCCACGAACCTTTTACAGTTACGACAAAAAAGGGCGCCTCCTTCTTTTGTCAAGCGGCGATTTTCAGATAAGCTACGACTACAACAAAAAAGGCCTCCTTACCCACACAAAAGATTCTGACGGTCTGGAAGAATGGTACGAATACGACAAAAACGGCCTCCTTCTGATGATAAAAAACAGCGAAGGCTACGGCAAAAAATATTCCTACGACCAGACAGGAAAATTAATTGAACTTTCAGAAATTGAATTTTCCCAAGGGGAATCAGAAGACGAAGGGGAAATCCTTCTCTACTCAGAAAGATACACATACAACAATGCCGGCCAGAAAGTTAAAATGGAATATTCCTATGGAGATTCAACCCTTTATTCCTACGATGAAGAAGGCCGTCTTATAAAAGAAAGCTATTCCAGCGGAAATTATAGAGAATATATTTATTCAAAAGAAGGAAAACTGCTTTTTACATGTGAAAAGCAGGACGATTACGAAGTTGAGAGCTTTTTTGTTTACGAACTGACAGAAGATGGAAAAGTCAAAAAAATAAAGGAATACTACATAACAATTTACGGATAATTTTTGACCCGTCGGCCTTAGGCCCGCCGGCCAAAAATACATAATGATAGCCTAAAAATTTCCTTCGCAATTTTTTAAGGACTTTCAATATATCAGTAAGTAAAGCTAAAAAATGCTATCGCATTTTTTTTAACGCTTTGCTATTAAACACCGGCCGCCAGCGGCCTATCACAGGAGTAATTCATGCCACATTCATCTGAAGGGGAAAGCAACTCTGGCGGAAGCCATTCTGGCTCAGAAAGCATCTTGGGAGGACACACCACAATCAAAAGCGATAAAGCAGTGTCAAAAAAATTCCCCGGGGCACAGCGCTACATTTATTTTGAAAACAATAAACCCGTTTATATCTGGGCAAATTACGATATCACCAAAACAAAGCAGAGCAGGCGAAAAGTTACTAAATTAATCATAGCTCTCTTATTCTGGGTACTTTCTGTTGTTCTCCAGATTCACAATCCAAAAGCCCTTGACTGGAGTCCTGAAGAGATTGCCAGCGCCGGACAGGAAACAATTGTAATCAAAGATGATCTAAATCTTTTCAGCGACACCACAGGTCTTTCCCAGGCTATGAGCGACTTTTACGAACAAACTAAAATTCGTCCTGCAATTATTACTGTAAAGGAAGAATCCTGGATAAATAATTACGATTCTCTGGAAATATATGCTTATGAACTCTATGTAAATATGTTCGAGGACGAAAAACACTGGCTTATCGTTTACTCTGTTCCACAAGTTATGGAAGGGGAATTCCAGGACTGGAAATGGGAAGGAATGCAGGGCAAGGACACCGATAATATTCTTTCCGTCGATGCAAGCAGATTTTTTAACCGACATCTTCAAAAATATCTTCTTCAAAAAGATAAATATTCTGTGGAAGAAGCCCTGGCAATGGCTTTTACCGACTTAAACCAGCGGGTTATGCAGGTTTATATTTCAAAAGGCTCAATTATCTTAAGTATTTTGTTCCTTGCCCTGATAATTCTTGTATTTCTCTTTGCTTTTGGTGGCTTCCATCCTAATAAAGAAGAAATCTACCGCTCTGCAACTCTTTGCCCGGAAAATTTCAACGAACACGACAATTGCGAATACTGCGGCACCGAATACCTCATCGGATTTCACAAAAAATGTCCTGGCTGCGGTGCACCTCTTAAGGCCCACGATTTTACCACCGACAGTCAGGGAAACATAACAGGAATCATAAATTAATTTTTTTAGGGCGTAACCCGGCAAGCCGGGTCGGGCTATTCGGGGTTCCGGCCTTCGCCTGCATTCCTCAGGGCTCCTGCCCTTCGGAACAGCCCTTGCGGGCTGCCCCTACTATCCCTTACGCTGCAAGAAAAGCAGGCAAGCAGCGGGGCTCTTCGGGTCCCTTACGCTGTAAGCTACGCAGGTAAGCTGCGGGGCTCTTCGGGCAAAGGCATTATAGATCCTATTCACAAAAAATTTGAAACGGGGAAAGCGTGCCGCGGACTCACGAAGTGCGCGAAGCAAAAAGACTCTGTTTGTGGTTGCCGCGTTAGCGGCATATAATTGTTCCTTTGCCACAAACAGCGTCTAGCGCATTAATGCGCGTTTTTTGGCCTGTGGTACGCAGACCTTACCACTTTTTTTTTGTTAGTTTTGTATATAATGCCTTTGCCTTAATATGACTCTGCGTGGGCCCAGGCTGCAGGTCGCCTATTTTTCTGAAAGGCCGTATTTTTCCCTTGCTTTTTCTGTATTCTTTTTACTGTAAACGCAGCCGCAGTATTGCTGACGGTAAAGGCCGTATTCCGCGCTCAATTCCAGGCTCCTTTTAAAACCGCCTTTTTTCTTAAAATCACTTGGAAGCCAGCGAGGTCCCTCAATTTTTTTTTCTTCTCTTTGAGCGCCCAAAGAAAGCTTACCTTCGGATTCTTCTTCCAGCCCTTCATAAACACTGTCCGATTCTTTTTCCAGCTTCTGGCCAATAATATTAATCTTTTCCGCATCTTTAAAAGGGCTGATGCTTAAAGTAGTGCAAAAGTAATCAAATTTGTTTTTTGCCGCATATTCATAAGCTCTTTTTAACCTGAACTCATAACAGCGGCGGCAGCGTTCACCCTTCTCTTCTTCATCTGCCAATTCAGGATTTTCTTTTATTCCTATAGCCCTGTAAAAATCATCCGGATTATATGTATCCTCCACAAGTTTTACCTTATTTTCTAAGGCTGCAGGAAAGCGTGGCAGAAGATTTTTCAGTTCATTCAGACGGCGAAAATATTCTGCTTCCGGATAAATATTTGGATTGTAGTAGAGAATTGTTATATCAAAAAAAGAGGTAAGATACTCAAGTACATAGGAAGAACATGGTCCGCAGCAGGCATGGAGCAAAAGTGAAGGTTTTATTTTATCAGTTTTTCCATTCTGAACTTCTGTTTCGGCTTGGCCCATATACTCAAGCAATAAATCCAGTTTTTTTTGATATTGGGATGAACTCATGGCCACATTATAAAAAGTATATAAAAAAACTGCTAGTTGCTTTTGTAACTCTGCAAGAGCCTAGGTCCGCCCCTGTTTTTCGTCTGCGTCTAAATTTTGTGGCTTTACCAGTTCCTTTTTTTAGATACAAGAGAAAAATGCCTTAGCCCAGGTCTATAAAACTGCTTTTCTTGATTTTTAAGCCTATAAAATGGTAAAATCCCTTATAAAATACAAAGGAAGGCTTTTATGTATATAACTTGTTTGGATTTAGAAGGCGTTCTGGTTCCTGAAATCTGGATTGCTTTTTCTGAAGAAACCGGTATCCCTGAATTAAGAAAAACCACCAGAGATGAACCGGATTATGATAAACTTATGAAATACCGCATCAATATTTTGAAGGAACGCGGTCTTGGTCTCAAGGAAATTCAGGAGACTATTGCAAAAATCGATCCCCTTCCAGGTGCAAAGGAATTTTTGGACGAACTGAGAAGCTGCACTCAGGCAATTATTTTAAGCGATACTTTTGAGCAGTTTGCCGCCCCTCTTATGAAAAAACTTGGTTTGCCAACAATTTTCTGCAATACACTTGAAGTAAGTCCAAAAGGTGAAATTACCGGCTATAAAATGAGATGCGAAAAATCCAAGCTCACAACTGTTCGCGCCCTTCAGTCCTGCGGTTTTGAAACAATCGCTTCCGGTGACTCTTTTAACGATTTGGGAATGATTCAGGCTTCAAAAGCAGGTTTCCTTTTCCGAACAACTGACCAGATTAAAAAAGATTATCCTCAGTATCCTGCTTTCACAGAATATTCTGAGCTTTTAAATGCAATAAAAGAAGTAATCAAACAGTAGTTTTTTGGTGAAAAAATATCCGCCAGAGAAATTTTAAAGCGGCGGGCGTGTAGGGATTGCCCCTGGGCAAGTCTGACTTTTAGGGAAGGAAGTGACCAAAAGTCAGACCGCGCGCTTAGCAAGTCCCGGAAGGCCCGTAGGAAAAGCAGGGGCTGTTCAATATTTTTAAAACAGCCCCTTTTCCGCCCCTGATAAAATTAAAAACAATCCTTCAAAAACTATTTTCTTCTTCCAAAAAGGCGCAGAAGTGAAAGGAAAATATTAATAAAATCAAGATAAAGTTCCAGGGCTCCGATTACTGCGGCTTTTGTAAACACATCTGCTTCCTGGTTTTCAGCATTTTTGCTGGCTTTGGCAAGTTTCTGAGCATCGTAAGCAGTAAGACCTGTAAAAATCACAACTGAAACAATTGAAATCAGAATATCAAGCGTCGAGGATTTAAGGAAAATATTCACAACAATGGCAATCACTGTTCCAATCAGCGCCATGGAAAAGTAGCGACCAAAGGAAGTCAATTTGCTTTTTGTTATGCTTCCGTAAATTGCCATAACAAGGAACATTGCCGCAGAAATAAAGAATACCAGAACAATTGAAGAAAACTGGTATGCAAGAAAAATCGATGACAGAGTAAGACCGTTTATAACCGAATAAATTACAAAACCAACTGTGGCCGCAAAAGCAGAAATTTTCCTGATTCTAAGGGATAGGAATGAAACTATCACAATTTCTAGAATACAAAGAATTATAAAGCCCATCCCGCCGTTTGCAAATAGAGTTGAAAGCATCTTTGGACTGTTGGCCGTAAGCACGGCAACGCCCCCGCTGATTGAAAGGGCCAGTGTCATCCAGAGGTAAACCTTAGACAAAAAGCGATTACGGGTAACTATTTCTGCAATATCAATTTTTCTTTCTTCCGATTCCATTTTTTGCTCCTGAGAGAAGCAGCTGTGCTGCTTCCTGATTTATAGAAAAGCGTTAAAAAAATTGCGGCAGCAATTTTTAGCTTTACCTTCTTATATTAGGTTCGCTGGCGAACCCAACCTTTTATTTTGCAGACAATTTTCCGTTAAATTTCTGCATTATCGAAACATTTTCCTTTACCTTATGGATTCCCCTTTTTGTGTTTTTTTCAAACCACTCCTGAGGAGAAGGCAACTGCCTGTGGGCAATCTTGAAAAGCTGGCGCAATGTATTTTCTACAGCGTCCCGAATATCCGGTGGAGTTTCTTTCCAGGCCTTTAATATTTTGAAAGAATTCTTCAAAAGATTGCTTTCGATTTCTGAATTTGTGCGGGCATCCGTAACTTCCAAAATATTGTAGAGAGTTTCGATAAACTGGGTCTGCTGCTCTTTTGAAAGAGAAAGAAGCCATTTGTTCAGAACTTTATTAAAGAAAGACGAAGCCTCATCAAAATCATCCAGAAGCACAAATTTATTGCCGCTGAGATGCCAGCTAAAAGGATCGTGCTGCATGATTCCTGTCTGTTCACTTTCTACAACGGAATATTCACCTGCATGATTAAAAATCATTCCTACAATAGAAAAGTGAGGGTAGAAAGAACGGATTTTTGGAATAATCTCGTAAAATTCCTGAGATGCAAGGCGTTTTTCAGAAAAACCAGGACCATCCATATTGTAAATCAAGCTGATTCGCTTTTTTACATCCGCTTTTACCATTGCGGAAGCGTAAACTGCAAGATTTCCGCCCTTAGAATGGCCGCCGACATAAATTTCACCTTTTAAAGAGGAAGCTGCTAACTCCAGATAGCGGACTGCATCATTTTGAGCCGGAACTTCGTCCATAATTGCAAGATTAAAGTCTTCCTTAAAACCCACAATTGTGTCGTCAGTTCCACGATAAACCACATAGTTTATTTTTGGACTTATAATATATGTTGTTGCAGAAAACTGCTCTTCCTTAGATAAATCGATTATAGATGTGTAACCGGTTACAAGAACATTCTTAAAGCGCTCGGACTTTCCTGCCAGCTCAAGAACCTTGCTTGTCTCCTGATTAATCAGCATTCCCATGTTTGCCCTGGTTTCAAAATCCGGAGAGTTCATAAATACATCAGCAAGCTCAGAAAGTTTTACGCTCTTAAGAAAATTTCCGTCGTCCATAAGCCCGTCAAAGTTCAAATAAGAAATCTGACAGAGAATTAAAGCATCAATTTCGTTAAATCCAGATGCAGAAAAGGGAATATCCCCCCGCCATTCAAGATAATCAATAATCGTACCCATAAAGTTAAATATAATACCTATATCGAAATATTTCAAATTTATTTTAGTAGCCTAAATTTCGTCTTTTATAATTTTAACTATAAAATTGGCTCCCGGTGTAAACGCGCCTGCAAAAAAAGGCTTTACCCTTTCGCAGTGGCAGAATGATTTAAGGATCGCAATATGAAGCCAGGCCCTATTTTTTTTTAGAGTTAAATAACTCGATTTTCAGACAAATCATGAATGAAATGCAAAGGAGGGCTAAAAAAACTTCTGGTCTTCTTAAATAAAAAAAAATATGCTATTCTTTTTTTATGAAGATTTCTTTCAATAAAAAGCAGATTATTTTTTTTACTTCACTTCTGCTTACATCATTCATATTTGCCAACAATAATGTCGAAACAAAAAACAGGCGAGACCTTGGAGGAAAAGCAATCTGGCTATGGAAAGACATTCCTTCAATGAAAAAAATTAAATCGGTAATGTATTATCACCCCGCATGTAAAAATCCAGGTGCGGCAGTTATCATCTGCCCGGGCGGAAGCTACCATCATCTGGGACTTTACAACGAAGGTTTCAAAAGCGCCCAGTGGTTCAGCCAGAGAGGAGTAGCAGCCTTTACACTCAGATACAGAACGGCAGAAGACGGAAACCATTACCCTGCAATGCTGCAAGACTTACAGAGAGCAATTCAACTGGTAAAAGAAAACGCTGATGAATTTGGAATTGATCCGGAAAAAGTTGGAATAATCGGTTATTCAGCAGGAGGGCACCTTGTAACAATGGGAGGAGCCTTCTGGCAAAGCCACGATGAGCTTAAAAAACTGGGGATAGAACACAGCGTAAGCTTAAAACCAGCTTTTGTAATCCCGGTTTATCCTGTAGTTTCCATGCAGGACGACATTGCTCACCGCTGGTCAAGGAAAAGTCTGCTGGGAACGAACCAGAGCCAGGAAAGAAAAGATGAATTTTCCATGGAAAAACAAATTCCTGCCGATATGAGCCCAACCTACATTGTGGTGGCAAAAGACGACAATGTTGTTGATTACCACAATTCTCTGGTTTTATACCAGGCCCTTGAAGCTCAAAAGATAAACTGCCACCTTGAAGTTTACGAATGGGGAAAGCACGGCTTTGGCATGCTGAACGGACCATTTATGAAGGCTTTTCACTGGAACGAAAAAGTCTGGCTCTGGCTGGAAGAAAACCAGCTTTTATAAATTATAGGGAAAATATGTTTTCGGGGAATGGGTAAAAAAAGGCGGCTCTTTTTTATCAGAACCGCCGATTAACTGATCCAGTCAACTTGTCTTCCCAGGCTTTTTCTATGAAACTACTTTTTTAAAAAGCAAGTTCCAGAACTTCCTCTACCCTGCTTACCGGTATAAAGGTAATTCCCTCTTTTACGTTTTCCGGAATATCGTCCAGATCCCGCTTATTAGCCTGAGGAATTAAAATTGTCTTAATCTTATTGCGCTTTGCCGCAACAGTTTTTTCACGCAAACCGCCAATAGGAAGAACTTTTCCAGTCAGGGAAAGTTCCCCTGTCATAGCCAGATGGCTTTTTATCTTCTTTCCAGTAAAAAGGGAAGTGAATGTTACCGCCATTGTGATACCGGCACTTGGACCATCCTTTGGAGTTGCCCCTTCCGGAATATGAAGATGAACTGTATTTTTATCAAACCAGTCTGCTTTCTTTATCTTCTTTTCGATGGCGTACTTTCTGCACCAGTTAAAAGCAATTCGTGAAGATTCCTTCATTACATCGCCCATCTGGCCGGTAAGGATAAGCCCTTCCTTTCCTGCAAAGCTTGTTGCTTCCAGCAAAAGAGTGTCTCCTCCCATGCTTGTCCAGGCAAGTCCGATTGCAGTTCCCGGAACACTGGCTGTTTTTATTTCTGATTCATCAAACACCGGTTTTCCAAGATATTTTTCCAGATCCTCGGAATCGATATCATATTTTTTGCCGGAATCGATAAAATCAAAAGCCGTGATATTTTTAAGTTCTTCAGCCGACTTTCCTTCGTTTTTTCCAACCTGTCTGGCTTCTTCTGCCTTTGTTTCTGCTTCAAAGAGAAGTTCTGTTACGATTTTTCGGTGTATCTTATCCAGACACTTTTCAAAGTTTCTTACACCAGCCTCTCTTGCGTATTCCTGGGCAATACGAAGCATAGCTTTTTTGGTAAATTTCACCTGATTTTTACGAAGTCCATTTTTCTTTGCATTCTTTGGAATCAGATATTTTTTAGCAATTTCAAGTTTTTCCTGATCTATGTATCCAGAAAGCTGAATAATTTCGGCCCTGTCCAGAAGAGGTTCAGGAACTGTATCAAGAGAATTTGCAGTCAAAATAAAGAATACATTGGAAACATCAAATGGCAAATCCAGATAATTATCGCGATAGGTAACATTTTGTTCCGGATCCAGAACCTCAAGAAGAGCACTGGCAGGATCACCATTGTGACTTGAACCCATCTTATCAATTTCATCAATCATGAAGACCGGTGATTTTGTCTTTGTTATGCGAATTCCCTGAATAATTTTACCACACATAGAACCGATATAAGTTCTGCGGTGTCCCTTAATTTCTGCTTCATCCCGCATACCGCCCACTGAAAAACGGTAAAATGGCTTGTTCATTGCATTTGCGATTGAACGCCCAATACTGGTCTTTCCTACTCCTGGAGGTCCAACAAGAAGAAGGATGGAGCCCTTTGCATCCTGCTTTAACTTTCTTACAGCAAGATATTCGATTATCCTCTTTTTTACATCATCCAGACCGTAGTGGTCGTTTTCGAGAATAGTTTTGGCGTTATTCAGGTCGTAGTTTTCTTTAAGCTCTTCATTCCAAGGAAGGGCGCATACCAGCTCAAGAAAATTCCTTGAAACCATGTATTCCGGTGAATTAGGTTCAGTAAGCTGAAATTTTTCCAGTTCATTTTCTACTGTCTCTTTTATTTCACCTTCAAAATTGAATGCCTTGATTTTTTCTTTAAATTTATTGTAATCAGTTGCGTTTCCTTCCGAATCAGTGCCCAGTTCCTCCTGAATTGAGCGCATTTCTTCCCGCAAGAAATATTCCCGCTGATTTTTTTCCACCCGCTCGTTCAATTCATTCTGAATTTTCTTCTGAACCCGTAAAAGTTCCTGCTCTTTTTTGATGTAAACAAGAACCTGCTCCATTCGGTGGCGGACATTCAAAAGTTCAAGAACTTTCTGCTGCTCATTTTTATCAACATTCAGAATAGAGGCGATAAAATCAGCAATTTTTCCAGGATGGTCAATATTCACCATGTTCAGGCGCATCTCTTCAGAAAAAAGAGGATTATTTTCGCTTACTTCTTTCATTTCACTGATAAGAGCTCTGGTCAGGGCTTTTACTTCAAAAGTATCGTCCTCTTCGTCATCCAGATATTCTGCCGCAACACAAATTGGTGCACTTGAATGAAGAGTTTTCCGTATTTTAAAACGCTTTATCGTGGAAATAAATACGTTCACTCCTCCGTCGGGCAAATTTATTTTTTTGATAATACGGGCAACCGTTCCTACATTGTACAAATCCTTTACTTCTGGAATATCGTTCTCATTTTTGAGCATTACAATTCCGATATAGCCGTCTCCGTTATAAGCATGCTCAATTACCTTGATATCATCAGAGGCAGTAATCATTAAAGGAGTGAAAATTCCTGGGAAAATAGGTCGCCCCTGCAAAGGAATAATTGAAAGCTTGTTTGGAAGCATCTGGTCAGCAGGAACAATCTGACTACCACCATTATTTTTTCCATCAGAGCCGGAAGAACTTCCCTTAGAAGAAGCTTTTTTAGCCACAAAAGATTTTTTTTCTTTTTTTGAATCTATTTTTTTATTAGTAATTGTTTTTCCTTTGCCATTCTTATCATCTTCAGAATCTGAATCATCGTCTGAATCATCATCAAAATCTTCTGTATCATCCGATTCGTCAATGTCATCTGAATTATCGTCAGAGGAGTCACCGGAATTTCCGTCACTCAAATCATCAGAATCTAAGATACCGTATTTAGAAGGTTCCTCTGCTAAATCCTGGTTGTAAAAAAATTCATCAAAATCATCCATATCTTCATCCTGCATGTAATCAAAATCAGAATCAGTGAATTCATCCAGTTCATCCAGAAGTTTTGTAAGTCCTTTTCTTAAAAGAGCTCGCTTGCTTTCAATTTCTTTATCGCCGGGAATTTTATCTGTTGTTGAATCGATGTCTTCATCTTTCTTCTTATCTTTTTCTGCCATGAATTTAATATAATAAAGGAAATGTTAAAAGTCAAATTTTGAGATTCATGGAATGAAGCTTGAGAACATGCCTGGAGTGTAACCAGAAAATATGCCCTGGGGCTGTACTCAAAAAAC
>JAILKG010000076.1 GCA_024693915.1 Treponema sp. | reverse complement strand
AGAAATTGGTGCTGTCCACAAAACCATGTATTCGAGTTTGCATTTAGTTTCTGCATAAAGCCACGGGAAGATTACGGCAAAAGTACAATAATCTGCAGTTCCAATTCTTAATGCAAATACAAAGGTTGCAATTCCAAGGTAAAAATATTCTGGACGTTTTTTATTAATTAAGAATTGTACAAGATTTAAGATGCTGATGAATAAAAGACAGCCGATTACAAAGCAGTTGAAAACAAGGGTGAAGTTGTTGTTGCGCAGAACACTTTTTGTTTCTCCAAAATAAACCGGATCCCAAAGTCCACCCTTACGATAGTAGTAATTTGAAATCAGAAATATGATTTCTATCTGACCATTTTTATCAGGATAAAACTCAGAATAAAAAGGACGGGCCTGTGAATGTGAAGGATTATAGGCATTTGGTTTTTCGTTGAAGTTGGGCTTTGTCATTAAAAAAGGATCGCCTGTTTGAGAAATGAATTTTCTGTTGATGTAGAGGGCGCAGGAAGTTCCTGGAGATTCCTTTGTAAGAAGTGCATATTTTTTCTGTGGATCTAAATTTGTGCAGATAAATCGGTAGCAGCCATAGGTAGAAGGAGAACTGCCTCCGGAATATTTTACTTCATTATTCCAGGTTCCCGGAACAGAAGACATAAAATTTGCAGGTTCTCCTGAGTCTACAATGGCGAAGGTTTGTTCAGGAGTTTTTTCAAGAAAGAGTTCCCATTTTCCATCAAGACGTATAAAACCACTTTTTGTTTCTGAATAAGAAATGATATTTTCCTGTGCGTGTAATGAGAAAAAAGAAAAAAGACCAATTATTACAACGGTGGATAAATGAGAAATCAGATTTTTTTTAAACAAAACAACTCTCCGTGATTGTAAATTTTTAACACGTATTATTTAATTATATGCTACTTTTAAAATATCGGTGAAAAAAAGAAATTTTCTTAAATTTGACAAATATGAATTCTTTGAGTAGTCTTGTAATAATATAGTCAGATAAGAAGATCTGACTTTCAGGAGGAAAAAATGGAAGTTAAATTTTTTTATTGCAAACATTGCGGTAAGATTATTGTAGTAGTAAAGGATTCAGGAGTACCGACAGTTTGCTGCGGTGAAGATATGGCTGAAATGATTCCGGGAACAACTGATGCGGCTGTAGAAAAGCACGTTCCTGTTGTAAATGTAGAAGGAAATAAAGTAACTGTAAGTGTTGGTTCTGTTGCACATCCAATGCTTCCAGAACATTATATTGAATGGGTTGTTCTTGCAACAAATAAGGGAATTCAGAAAAAGCTGTTGAAACCAGGTGATGAGCCAAAGGCAGAATTTGCATTGCTCGACGGCGAGAAGGTTGAAGGAGCCTGGGAGTTCTGTAATCTTCATAAACTTTGGAAGTGCTAAATTATCTTACACTGAAATTTAATGTGACTTCTTCGTTGCCGCAGATAATGCGGCAGGAATGTTCGCCACGGTCAACCGGAAGTGAAAAAATAAACGGACGGTTTACTGTGGCGAATTTTTTTTCGTTATAGAATACCTGAAGGGTTTGTTCTGAACCGCCGGTAACTTCAAAAGGAATAGCCTGTAAATCGTGATTCAGACTGCTGTAGAAAAACAGCGAATCTTCTTTTGGAGTGAGGATTGTGAGAGAAGACTGTGAGTAATCTATGAGCCCCTTGTCTGGTCGGGAACGCAGCCACTGCTGATATTCAGGTGGATAAATGGTTGTGATTTCAGATTCGGAGTTTTGAGTAGTTTTCTGTAAAACAGGAAGTTTTGTGTGCCAGCTGCAGGTCTCAAGCACTGTGTCATCTCTAACATATTCCGTAACTACCGCACGGCAGTTTGGTCCAGCTTTAAGACCTGAAAGAGAACATATTCGTTCTTTATGCCAGTGTTCAGGTTCAGGGAAAGGGGTAGTTGAATATTCAAGTTTATCAAGTATATTTTTTGCCACCCAGGCAGGCAGAGAGGATCCTGTTTTTCCCATTACAGTATTTCCGGAATGGTTACCCATCC
>JAILKG010000053.1 GCA_024693915.1 Treponema sp. | reverse complement strand
ATTATTTTGGAATGCCTTGGTTACTTAGCGTAATCTTTGCAATTATTCCTGTAACATCATGGATTTTCGGATTCTGCACAAGAATTAAAGAGGGAAAAATCGTTGCAGGTATCCTTCGTATTTTCTTAGGTTGGAATATCATCTGGCTCTTAGACTTGATTTTCATTATCTTCAAGAAACAGATTTTCCGTCTTCTTAACTGCTAGTTATTGCCGTTATAAAAAAAAGCGAACAGCTTTCAAAGTTGTTCGCTTTTTTTTATTCTAATTCAGCAAGATTCGTCTCAAGGCTTTGGCTCGGGACAAGTCATCTTACAACGTCCGACTAAAGTCTTTCTTTTATAGTGGCAATAAAGTCGTCGCAGGTCTTGGGACCTGCTTACCAGGAATTGCCCGGCAATTTTTGACTACAGTCTTTCCTTAATTGCAGCAATAAATTCCCAGCTGTTAAGGATTTTTTTAGCTGGAGGATTTGCAAGAGCTGCAAGGTCGCCTGTCATGTAGCCGTCTTCAATTGTTGAAAGAGTTGCTTTTTCAAGCTTCTTTGCAAAATCAACAAGATCCTGAGTTCCGTCAAGTTCACCGCGTTTTGCAAGAGCACCTGTCCAGGCGAAAATTGTAGCAACCGGGTTTGTAGAAGTTTTTTCACCTTTAAGATAGCGGTAATAATGTTTCTGAACAGTTCCGTGACTTGCTTCGTATTCAAACTCACCGTTTGGAGAAACAAGAACGCTTGTCATCATAGCAAGGCTTCCGCAGGCAGAAGCAATCATGTCGCTCATAACGTCGCCGTCATAATTTTTGCAGGCCCAGAGGAAACCGCCCTTGCTCTTCATAACGCGGGCAACAGCATCGTCAATCAATGTGTAGAAATATTCGATTCCGAGAGCATCAAACTTAGACTTGAATTCTTCGTCAAATACACGCTGGAAAATTGCCTTAAAGTTTCCGTCGTAAGTTTTAGAAATTGTGTCTTTTGTACCAAGCCATACGCTGATTTTCTGATCAAGGGCATAGTTAAAACAGCAGCGGGCAAAGCTTTCAATTGAAGCGTCAAGGTTGTGGATTCCCTGAATGATTCCAGGCCCCTTCATCACCTGAATAGTTTTTCTGATTTCCTGTCCATCTTCTCCAGTGAAAACCAATTCAGCTTTTCCAGCACAAGGAGTTTTAATTTCGCAGTTCTTGTAAACATCGCCGTAACCGTGACGACCAAGAACGATTGGTTTTTCCCAGCTTGTTACGTTGCATTTAATATTGTTTACAAAAATCGGAGCACGGAAAATAGTTCCGTCAAGTTCGCCGCGAAGGATTCCGTTTGGAGAAGGAGTAAGTTTTTTGAGTTTATATTCTTCCATGCGGGCAGCGTTAGAAGTGATTGTTGCACACTTTACGCCAACACCAAGACGCTTGATTGCAGCGGCTGCTTCGTAAGTAATCTTATCATCTGAATCATCACGATTTTTAAGACCGAGGTCGTAGTATTCAGTCTTCAAATCAACATAAGGCAAAAGGAGTTCGTCCTTAATAACCTTCCACAAAACACGTGTCATTTCATCGCCATCAAGTTCAGCGATAGCATTCTTCATCTGTATTTTAGCCATAGTGGGCTCAGTATAACGGAAAAAGAGAGTTGTGTTAATTGGTTGATAAATGGGCGTAAAATCGAGTGTTGAGGCGGGCGTATGTGTTAGGAAGAGGGAAGAAAATTATTTTTTGAATAAAAAGTCGGGTTTTATTTCACTTTTTAACATGATTTTTACTATATATAGTTAGAACAACTAAAGAGGTAAAACATGTTATTAAAACCATTTGAAAAGCTCGAATTTACAGACGACTATATGTTCAAAAAAGTCATGAAGAACGAAGAAATCTGTAAGGGTGTTATTGAGCGACTCCTTCACATCGAAGTCGGAAAAATTGAGTTTCCAGAGATTGAAAAGGAAATCAGTCCTTATTACACAAGCCATGGAGTCAGACTCGACGTTCACGTCAAAGATTCGAACAGGATTTTTGATATTGAGATGCAGTCCTATAAGCAGGACGCGCTAGGGAAACGCTGCCGCTATTACCAATCTATGGTCGATATCGATGCGCTTATGAAAGGTGAGGATTATTCTTCCCTCAAGGAAAGTTTCATTCTGTTCATCTGTACTGAAAATCCGTTCAGCGACTTCAATCTTCCGGTCTACACCTTCAAAAATATCTGCCTTGAAGATTCAAAAGTTCCGCTTGATGACAAGAGCGTTAAAGTGATTTATAATGCAGCTGCATACGAAGAAGAAAAAGACGAAAATCTCCGCTCTTTCTTAAAATTCGTACGAAACCTAAACGCCGACGATGCTTTTACCACCAACATCTCAAATCTTGTGACCGAGATAAAACGCAGCGAGGCTAACAAAATGGAGTATATTGGTATGAATTTACACGACAGAGATTTAATCATGCTTGCCAGAAAAGAAGGCCGCGAAGAAGGCGAACAAGCCGGCGCAAGGCAAAACGCAATAGCAAACGCCACCAACCTTCTGAAAATGAATGTTATCACACAAGAACAAATCGCTCAGGCGACGGGGCTTAAGCTTGCAGAAGTTCAGAAACTGGCTGAAGAATTGGGGAAATAACTGAAGGTTTGTTTTGAGGGGATGAGCTTCTGAACAAGACAAATAAGCATAAACGAAAGATTATTCTCCGAACGCAAAGACTCATAATTCGCTCTCCAACTAATTTTACAAAAATTATAAAATTTCCCTCACCCGTGTTATATTATTTATATGGTAGAA
The DNA here is from genome assembly GCA_024693915.1 of Treponema sp. Taxonomy (GTDB): domain Bacteria; phylum Spirochaetota; class Spirochaetia; order Treponematales; family Treponemataceae; genus Treponema_D. The sequence continues at coordinate 14,681 of JAILKG010000053.1, read as the reverse complement.
TACGGAATGTTCGAAATCAATAAAATTACTCTGGATGCGCCTAGCTGTTCGAACTGCGCTTTTTTTGGGACGGACTCTAACTGCGAGCCGGAATGCTTTCTTAAAAAGCGCTCGCCAGAAAGGTATGAAGAATTCAAAGGCAAAAAAGCGCCAGCCAGCATGACTTCTTCGCCCAGCATTGGACTTTGCGCTGCCTGGCTGGAAGACGAAAAAAGAAAGAAAGAGATTGAAAAACTCCCCTTCACTTTTTCTGAGGATAAAAAAGAACTTATTGAAGTCAGCGAAGATTTTCTGGAAAATGGAAAATGCCTTGTAATTCCCTACGGAACTGAAATCATCAGAAGCGACGCTTTTTCAAACATGGAAAATCTTGAAAAAGTTTTTATTCCCAGAAGCGTAAAGGAAATTGAATCCGGTGCTTTTTGCGACTGTCACAAGCTTATGGAAATCGAAATTCCTGACTCCGTAGTAAATCTTGGCCCGGGAGTCTTTTTTTGCTGTTCAGAGTTAAGGTCTGTTATTTTTAAGAATTACCAGTCTGCCTTTAGCAATCTGACGGGGGGCCTGCCTGGTAGTCAGTTTGGAAATCTATCTGGAAACCCTTCTGAAAATCTGTCTGGCAGTCTGGCAGGCGGCTCAGATAAGCGAAAAGTTCTTTCAGTCCTGCCATACAACATTTTTGGCTACTGCAGAAAACTTTCAAAAATCCAGCTTCCGCCTCATCTTTCTACTATAGACACAGACGCATTTATGGGCTGCACATCACTTGAAAGCCTGAAACTTCCAGACAGCGTAAGAACAATAAAAAAAGGCGCTTTCCGCTGGGCAGAAAAGCTTTCACAAGTGAACATCCCTGCCTCGCTGGAAAGTCTGGAAGAAGGAAGCTTTGTAAACACACCACTTTCTGATCACTGCCTTTCAGAATGGAAGAAAAAGTTCCCTGACTTTAAGATTGAAATTGACGAAAGCGAAGATTAAGGGCTGCGATAATTATAAAAATTCCAACACGCACTGGTCAAACTTGTTAAACCAAAAATTTCTCTACAAAAGGCCGCCGAACTTTACTCGGTTATTTTTGCAGAAAATCTCATAATTTTCCTGGTCGGAAGCACGGGTAAAGCCTGTCACAAAAAGCTGGGGTTCCCAGTAGCTGCCATCTATAGCTTCCCCGGCACTTTTTTCACCGGCTTCCCTGGAGCTAGATTCCATAGCTTCACCTGCTTCAGAAAGCAAAGCCTTCGTCTGAGGCTGCTCTTTCTTTCCCAGAATGTGCTGCTGGTGAACTTCCAGGGCGTGACGGGCAACTCCGTCTCTGGAATCCACAATTTTTATTGCGTCCCCGGCCACCCTCTCAAAAACGTGGGCCATGTTCAGAAAATGGGTGCAGGCCAGAACTATCACATCGCAGCCATTTTCCTTAAAAAAGTTTATGGCAGGCAGCACGGCTTCATTCTGTTCTTCCTCTGAAGAAGAAAATGCCTTGTGTTCTATAAATGAGATTAAATCAGGATCACCCCGGGAAACAATGGTGCAGTCGCTTGCAAAATCCGAAATAAGTCGCTCTGTATATGGGTGATTTACTGTTGCATTTGTTGCAAGAAGGCCAATTTTTCGGCTTTTTGAAACAAGGGCGGCAGGTTTTATAGCCGGAACAGTACCAATAAAAGGAGTATCCGGAAAGCGGCGGCGCAATTCTTCCAGGGCCGTTACAGAAATTGTATTACATGCTACAACCAGAGTTTCAGGCTGCCATTTTTCTATTATCTTTCCCGCGCACTGACAGGATTTTTCTATTATTTCAGTCCGTTTTTTTTCGCCATAAGGAAAATTTTTGGTGTCTCCTACATAAATGCACTTTGCGTCCTTCTTCATTTCCAGAAGCCTTTTCATATAAGGAAGCCCACCAGTGCCAGAATCAAGAAAAGCAAAATCTACAGACATCAAATTCTCCAGGAGATGAATATACCGCACTTTTTTACTTTTGTACACTTGCCCGATTGCCATCTTTGTTTTAAAATAGAAAAGATGTTTGCACTAAATAAATGCATCGTTCGGGCCTGTAACAACCTTGCAGTTTCCACAATCGATGAAAACGGCATAATCTCCGATTCAAAAAACTACTGCCTTGATCACATTCCAAACCCGGGAAAGGCTCAGCAGGATATCTTCAATTATATTCAAACTCACGACACCATCATGGGACTAAACGTAACCGGCATGACCATTTCAGGAATAGACCTTTCCAACAAGCGTTTTATCGGCTGTAATTTTATGAGGTGCACTTTTACAAATATTCATTCCGAAAATTTTAAGAGCATTATGAGCATGTTCGACTTTGCCGTATTTGCCGACTGCAACATTTTGAAGGGAAGCATCAAGTTTTCATCTTTTGCAGGCTGCAATTTTTCCCACACTCTTTTTACAGATTCAGACCTGATACAGAGCAATTTTAATGGAGTTCAGGCCCTTCAGTCTTCCTTTGACGACTCAGACCTTTACAATTCAACTTTCATCAAAGCCAAACTGATAAACACATCTTTCAGAAACTGCAACCTCAAAAAGACAAACTTCTTTGACATCACAAAAGAAAATGTCAGCTTTAAAATGAGTAACACCAGGGAAGCAATTTTTGATGAAAGGGGAAGTATGCTCTTCCAGGACATAAACGGAACAAACGACCAGACATCAGAAAATGTGGAGGGAAGCCTGTGAAAATCTACAACCACCTGAACACTGCGGGCTTAAGCAATACCTACATTGTTGTGAATGAAAAAAATCACGAGGCAATAATCGTAGACCCGGGACAGATAAGCGAGCAGATAATAGAACAGATTGAAGTAAATTCCCTTAAATTCACCACAGTTCTTATAACCCACAACCACAAGAATCACGTTGAGGGCTTAAAAACCATGATGAAAATCTATTCCCCAAGCATTTACGCAGCCGACTGGGAAATAGAGGGAAACGAAACTATAGTTTTGAACGGTGACGGAAAAATCCGCCTGGCAGGAATGACAGTCCACTACATGACGCTGCCTGGCCACACCGCTGACTCCATGGTTTATAAAATTGGAAACGTTCTGTTCACAGGAGATACAATCGGAGCCGGAAGAATCGGAAGTACAAACTCAAGTTATTCAAGCCACATTTTAAAGAGAAATATAAACGAAAAAATTCTTTCCCAGCAGGAATCCACAGTGATAATGCCGGGACACGGCCCTCCAACCAGCGTAAGGGCTGAAAAGCTTTTTAACAAAGACCTGGACGGCATTGTCTACAACAACCTGAACCAGCCAATGAAATACTTTTAGAAAGAAGGTCTTTTTACAAGGCAATCCAGATTTTATCTGAAAAATCTACCCTATAACCAGACTGAGCACACTCTGCAAGCTGAAAGCGTTTTAAGCTAAGGGAAAAGTCTTTAAAAGCAGGAAAGTCTTCCTTGAAGGGATTCTTCCGGCAAGGCTTTTCCGCAGCCAGCTTTCCTTTCTCAGAAACAACTTGGCCCAGCGCAAGATCCCGGGTCTTTTCTTCAGCTAACTTTCCCTTCTCAGCAACCACTTCACCCGGCGCAAGAGCCCGGGTCTTTCCTTTAACAGAAGACTCTTCCGCCAGCACACACTCCCCTATAGAACCCGTCACTCTGGCTAAAATCCTTATGCAGGAATCGATTTCTGCCCTGCTTTCTTCAGATTTTTTTGCTTCTTTAGATTTCAGGGAAATTTTAACAGGAAGAAAAATTCCTTTTTCATCTACCTCAGGGGAAAGAATTTTTAGGCCTGAAAAAATGTTTTTTGCCTGAGAGATTTTTGTAACTGGAAGCGACAAATTTATAAAAAGAGGAAAATATGAAACCAAGCTCCCACGGGAGCATTCTTCGATTTTCTTCTGCAGGTCAAGAACCTTCAGAGCGTCGCTTTCATGGAGCAAAATAGCCAGAACCATATTCTAAATATAGTATTTTTTATAAAAAAAATGTAGTATTTCATCATGGAACCCAATAAAAATCAGAGCAGAAGTCTTTTTAAAAAACAGACTCTTTTTCAGAAACTTAAAAGCCTTAAAAAAAATGAAAAACTCTTTTTTCTTTCAATAGTTTTAGTAATTGCCGGAGCACTTTTTTCCATTCCCATGCTTTCTAAATTTCACGTAAAATCTGACCTGCTTCTGGATTTTGAAGGAAGCGCCCTCTACGCAGAAAATCTTTTCGCAGCCTCAAAAGCTGCCATTCAGGGGCGTATTTCAGAAAACAAATACGCAGCCTTCCGCTTTACAGACAAACAGAAAAAACTTCTGGAAAACTTTTACAACGAAAAAAAAGCAGTCTCTCTGACATTTGAAATCAAGTTTAATTCTATATCTTATAAAGACCTTCTTTTAGACAGCGAAAATGAAAAGCCATTCAGTTTTGGCTTTCTTTACCAAAATGATTTTGACGAAAAAGGAAATTTTATCGGAAAAGCAAAAAACAGAATTTTGGGAAGCGCCGACTCAAGACTTTTTGTCTCTGCCAAACCCTTAAAAAAAGACTCATCCGCAATTCTTTCTCTTGCCCTCAAAAAAAATCTTGAAAATGCAGAACTTCCATGGGGCTTTATTGTTTTTTCGAAGCAGAAGGCTCACATCATGTACGCAAAATTTGAAGAAGCAAGAGTGGGCTTTGATCTGACTGGTAAAACACCTTTTTATGGGCTAGCTCCAACCGGCGGCAGAATCAATGACTTTTTTACAGCAGATTTTTCAGGCTGCCAGGATTTATTTTCCCTTACAAACTCAAAGAATACCATTATGCCAAAAATTCTTCTTCAGGTGGAAGACAACTCTGATTACGATGAAGAAAAAGCCGCATCTGACTCCCAAAGGACAGATTTCCAGGATTTAAATTCTTCTCAATCAAATGAAAATATGGCAGAGTCACAGGAAAACCAGACTTTCAGTGAAAAAAACAGAAACAAAAAGCTTTTCCTCAATGCAGGAGGAGAAATTCTTACAATCTATAAAAACCCAGGAAGCAGGGAATACACTCTTCAAACCCAGCTTTTAACAAATCCCTTTGCTGTCTTTTTTGCAAAACCGGAAGAAACAAAAATCACAAAACTCCTGATGGAAAAAAACTCAAACCTGCTGATAGCTCAGGATAAGACTTCTCCCCTTAAGCCCCTCACAACAGACCTGGGACTTATACCTCCCTCAAGAAAAACAAACCTGTGGCGGAACCCTGACTACGAACTTTACCGCTGGGAATCCTTCCCTAAAGTTCTGCTTTTTGACACAAAGGATTACAAAGTTCAGGGTGATTTTTTTACCCGCCTTGCTTTCTTTGCAGAAAAGGCCGGCTACCGTGGAAGAATTCTCACCGACCAGGAAATCGGAGACATGCACGGTTATAATGCCCACGACTACAGGGACGAAACTCTTGCGGCCTTCTTTACAAAGGCAAAAGAAAAGCCTGGAGTTTTGAACCAGCATGAAGAGCTCTTAAAAGAAATATTGATTGAAAACAAGATTATCATTCCTGCAGAAGATGGAAGTTACAAAGCCGGAGAAGGAGCAATAATTTCTATCTCTCAAAGTTCCGCAGATTATCTTCGAAATTCCCTCTGCGCTCATGAAGCCTGGCACGGAATTTATTTTACTGACGAAGACTTCAGAAATACCACCGCCGCAATCTACTACACCATTGACCCAAATGCGGTAGACTTCCTTATTGGCTACTGGAAGAGCCAGCCTTCCCTGAATTATGACAGTCAGGACGACTATCTGATTAAAAATGAATTTATGGCTTACGTAATGCAACAGGGAGTTTCCGCTTCCAGAGCATATTTTAAGAGGATTGCAAATTTTGCAAGCGTGCAGAAGGCAATTCCGGATTCTGCTTTATATGTAATTCAGACAGACGCCAGAGCCTTTGAAGATGCAGCTATTGCCTTTGACTCTTACGCAAGCGACCGCTGGGGACTTTCTAACGGCAGAGTTTCCCTGATAACAAAATAGCAGGAATTGCATCGAGCAAATGATGACCAGTTTTATACTTTTTAAGCCTGCATTACTCCGCTTCCACGGTCCAGAGCTGTAAGTCCGGTCTTTACATATTCCAGAATACCAAAAGGAGCCAGAATACACTGCAGGCTGTCGATTTTTTCTTCGCTTCCTGTGATTTCAATTACCAGAGATTCCAGACTTACATCAACAATGTGAGCCTTGTAAATATCACAGGTAGAAAGAAGAGAACTTCTGTTCTCTGCAGTAGCTTTTACCTTAAAGAGAGCCAATTCCCTCTGAACAGAAGAAGGTCTGTCGCATTTTTTTATGGATTTTACATCTTCAAGCTTTGAAAGCTGTTTGTGAATCTGATCCAGGATATGCTCATCACCCTTTACAACGATGGTCATTCTTGATTCCAATGGATTTGATGTTTCACAGACAGTCAGGGAGTCGATATTGTATCCCCGGCGGCTAAAAAGCCCTGAAACCCGGCTCAAAACACCGGCTTTATTTTCTACAAGTACACTCAAAACATATTTATTCATAAATCACACCTTAATAATCAAGATTTTCTTAAAAAAGGCAAAAAGGCGGAAAAGCCCCAAAAAGGCCCCGCCCTCCCATCTTAAAAGCAAAAACTAAAGTCTCTCAGGATTGAAAGAAACTGTTCTAAGAATATCTCCGAATACACCGGCTGCTGTTACCCCTGCTCCTGCTCCATAACCGCGAACAGTAAGTGGAATTGGCTGATAGCGCTCAGTGTAGAATACAAAGGCATTTTCACCGCCCTTTACAGTATAAAGAGGATCATCCCTTCCTACTTCCATCATGCCAACAGAAACCTTTCCGTCTTTGATGGTAGCTCCCATTCTGAGAACTTTACCTTCCTTCTTGAGCTGTTCGATTTTATCGGCAAAGTATGCATCAACTTCAGGAAGCTTCTTAAGGAATTCATCAACAGTTCCAGAAGAATCAAAGTTATCCGGGAATACCTTGTACATTGTAATATCTTCCAGCTCAATATCGTAGCCAGATTCACGGGCAATAATAAGTCCTTTTCGGGCAACGTCCATTCCGTTCAGGTCATCTCGAGGATCAGGTTCCGTGTAGCGCAGTTCTCTTGCTTCAAGAACGGCCTTGCTGAATGGGACACCTTCATCCAGTTTTCCAAAAATGTATGAAAGAGAACCGGACATGATTCCGTTAAAGCTTGTAAGGCGGTCACCAGATTTGTAAAGATTCTGAAGAGTATCAATAATTGGAAGACCTGCACCAACGTTTGTTTCATAAAGGAAGCGTCTGTGCATCTTGTTTGCAGTTCTGCGAAGCTCATGATAGAATTCAATGTTCTTAGAGTTTGCCCTCTTGTTTGGAGTTGCAATGCTCATTCCTGCGTTAAGAATATCCAGATAGCGGTCCGGAAGGTCGTAAGAAGCTGTACAGTCAACAAAAACAGGATTCAAAGGCTTCTTTTCTTTTACAAACTTGATGATATCGTCTACATTTTCCGGACCAAACTTGTACATTGGCTTTTTCATGTCTTCACGCCAGTTTGAAAGATCCAGACCATCTTCACACAGATTCATACCGTCAATAGTTGTAATTGCAAGAACCTTGATATCAACGTTTTCTTTTAAGAGCTTGTCGTGCTGATCGCGAATCTGGTCAATCATTGTACCACCGATTGTTCCGGCACCAAAAGCGAAAACTTCAATTGTCTGAGAAGTATTAAAGAAGAACTGGTGAACAGCTTTTACGGCAGTATCAGCATATTCTCCGGAAATTACAGAAGAAATACAGCGCTCGCTGGAACCCTGAGCAATTGCCTTGATGTTGATATCCTGACTTGAAAGGGCGTTCATGAACTTTGAAGCAACACCCCTGTTGCTGATCATTCCGTCTCCAACAACAGAAATGATTGCACAGTTATCACGAACTTCAATTTCGTCAATAATTTTTTCACGGATTTCAAGTTCAAATTCCTTTGCAACTGCATCTCTTACCTTAAGGGCTTCAGAACCTCTTACACAGAAAGAAATAGTATATTCACTTGAAGACTGGGTAATCAAAAGAATTGATGAGCCTGCCTGAGTAACGGCATTGAAAATTCGGCTTGCCATTCCAGTGCGACCTCTCATTGCAGTTCCGCCTACTGAAATCATGGAAACTTTTTTGAGAGCTGAAATACCACAGATTAAAGATTTTTTGCGGCTTTCAAAAGGTCCTTTACCGATTCTTGTGCCACGGGCTTCCGGATTGTGGCTGTTCAAACTCCAGGCTTCAATACCACGAGCCTGAAGAGGAGCCAGAGTTTTTGGATGAAGAACTTTTGAACCAAAGAAAGAAAGTTCCATTGCTTCTTCATAGCTCATATCGCTTACCAGAAGGGCATTTTTTACAACTTTAGGATCGGCAGAGAAAACACCGTCCACATCTGTCCAGAATTCAACCCTTTTTACGCCAAGAGAAGCTCCGATAATTGCAGCAGAAAAGTCAGAACCGTTTCGGCCAAGAAGCCCCATTCTTGGTTCGTCGCCCTTTCTTGAAATCCATGAGCATACAAAGCCAGGGAAAAGAAGAATGCGGGTCTGGCTGTTTGATTCACCGTCACGGTAAGGACGAACGGCATCACTTGAAAGTCCGTAATCAGCCTCTCCTTCCTTCTGATTTCCGCTTGTAAATACATATTTCCTTGAATCCAGAAGGATTACGCTCTGTTTTTTTGCACGGAGAACAGCTTCCATAATTGGAGCAGAAAGAAGTTCTCCCATACCCATAATGCGGCAGTAAGCAGTATCAGGACACTCGTGGAAGCTTAAAACACCGTTCAAAAGTTTTTCCAGTTCTTCAAAGTTTCCCTCAAGGCTTTTTAAAACCTTTTCTGCGTCAAAGCCCTGACATTTAGACTGAAGCTCATAACAGATTTCTTCATGAAGTTTTTTAATATCCTGAACATAATTGCTGGTCATATTCCCGGTGGTACAAGCATCGATTGCAGCCTGAAGGGAATTTGAAACGCCTGCAACTGCGCTGACAACAACGCTAAGTCTGTCGTCCTTTGCCCTGCCGATGATGATGTCTGCGGAAGAAAGAATACGGCCTGCATTGCCCATTGAAGTTCCGCCAAATTTTAATGTAAGCATAAAAAAACCACCTTTAGAATATAAAAAGAAAACCTGATAGTCCGGCTTTTGAACCTGGCCGAAAACTAAAAAATCACGATTTCTTTAAAAAAATTAGACCATTATTTTACCGCATTTTTAGATTATTCGCAATGTGATTTTAGAAATCTATCTGGGCATCCGCATTATAAATAATTAATGCAAAAAAAAGACAAGGTCTGCGTGCCCCGGTTCAAAAAACGCACGATATCGTGCTAGACGCTGTTTGTGGCGTCTGAATAAATCAGACAAAAAAAAAAGCAGCCCTTATGAAGAGCTGCTTTTCCGCCTGGATAATTACTTATTTTTCCCAAAGTTTTTCCGGATAATATCCGTCTTTTATCTTCTGAGCAATTTCTTTTTTTACGATTTCCCTGTCTTCTGGATAAGTCATTCCAAACCAGCTTTCGTTGGAAGTGAAAACCTTTACAATTCCTTCACCGTTTTTGATGATATCGCTGGCTGCAACAGGAAGAAGAGCTTCTGCCTTTGGAGAAGAAGCACCATTCTTAATAAAATCTTCCCAGTAAATTTCAAAGCGTTCAAAAGCCTTTGGAGAAAAACCAAAGAAGTTCATGCTGACCATTTCTTTTCCAGTCAGAATGTCCTTTCTGTCATCCCACTCGCTTACAACCTTTCCGTCTTCCCAGTAGATTTTCAGATTCTCAACAATTGACTTGAGGTTTCCATTTTCTACAGTGCAGACACCACGGCTTACAGAACCGCTTTTGCTCATTGTTTTTTCAAGAACATAGGAAACCATAGCGTGTTCTGTGGAATCGTTTGAAATTGAAGAAAGGTGCTTTCCTAAAGTTTTAAAGGCGCTTCGTCCGTAATAGTCATCGGAGTTGATTACCGCAAAAGGAGTCTTAATGGCATCTTTTGCGCAAAGAACTGCGTGACAGGTCCCCCATGGTTTAGTTCTTTCTGCCGAAAGTTTTATCTGCTCTGGAGTCAAAAGGCTTTCCTTTCCCTGAAAAACATATTCAGCATCAAAGTTCTTTGCAACCCTGTCAAAAAGTCTTTCCCTGAAGTCTTTTTCAATATCTTTTCTGATGATATACACAACTTTTCCAAAACCGCTTTCTTTTGCGTCATAAGTTGCGTAATCCAAAAGACATTCGCCGTTCTGACCAACTGCGTCTATCTGTTTTACTCCACCGTAACGGCTTCCCATTCCGGCTGCCAGTACAAGTAATGTAGGTTTCATTTAATCTTCCTGAATTATAGTTTCAAGGGCAAGAATCATCATGTCCTTAAATGTAGACTGTCTTTCTTCGGCAGTAGTTGCTTCACCCTTTACGATGTGATCACTAACCGTAAAGATTGATAGAGCCTTTCTGGAAAACTCAGCAGCCAGAGTAAAGAGTTCTGCACTCTCCATCTCTATTCCAATGGCACCGTATTTTTTCCACAGTTTCCAGTTTTCGTTATCATCATAAAAACGGTCACTGGAAACGACAGGCCCAACCTTGGCATCAAGCCCCAGCTCTTTAGATTTATTATAGGCTGTGTAAAGCAGCTTAAAATCAGCGGTAGGTGCAAAATGAAGAAGCCCGAAGCGCTGATTCAAAAGAGCGGAATCAGAAAATGCGGCTGAAGCAATAACTGTATCCCGGACATTAACATCATCCTTTACAGAACCAATTGTTCCAACCCGGATTGCCTTCTGCACTCCATAGAAGCGGAAAAGCTCGTTCACATAGATAGAAAGAGACGGCTGCCCCATTCCAGTTCCCTGTACGGAAACCCGAACTCCCTTATAGGTGCCGGTAAATCCGTACATTCCCCTAACCTGATTATAGCAGACCGGATTTTCCAGAAAAGTTTCTGCAATGAATTTTGCCCTAAGAGGATCGCCTGGCAAAAGAACCTTGTCTGCAATCTCCCCTTCCTTAGCATTTATATGTGTGCTCATAGCGCCTCCCCAAACAAATGTTTATTGAAAAAGGGCAAAAATTGCCCTTCAGGGTTTTATGGCTCTAGCGGTTTCGTCTTTCTTCTGCACTTGCGCAGGTAATGCACATAAGAGCATAAGGAAGAGCAATAAGGCGGGCTTCCGGAATTTCCTTTCCGCAGCTAAGGCAGATACCATATTTATTAAGGCGGATTCTGTCAAGAGCGCTGTCGATAAGGCGAAGGCGCTGAGCGTCCTGTGCACCAAGAGAATCCAGAAGAGTTCTGTCTACTGCGTCACTTGCAACGTCAGCTTCATCACCGGATTCTACTGGCTTTACGAGATTTTTCATATCTTCATTCTGAGCCTTTAGGGCTGCAAGAATAGCGGCTCTCTGCTCCAGAAGTTTTTCTTTAGTTTCAGCAACGAACTTTTCATCCATAACTTGTTCTCCCACATCAACAAATTTTCACGTTGTTGACAATTCATTTTAATTTGTACATACTAATATAAGAGTATTTCTTGAAAAAAACAAATTCTTTTTGCGTTTATTTGACACTTTTTTGAATAAATGCAGAAGATTGACTAAGCAAAAGATTTACAAATGGAGGAATCGTGGCTAAAGAAGAGGCTATTGAAGTCGAAGGCGTAGTAAAAGAAGCCTTACCAAACACAATGTTCCGTGTAGAATTGCAGAACGGACACATCATCATGGCACACCTTTCAGGAAAGATGAGAAAACACTACATCAGAATCGTTCCTGGAGACAGCGTAAAGGTTGCACTTTCACCTTACGACCTTGACCGCGGACGCATTATTTTCCGTCAGCGCTAGATCTCAAAAGATTTTTTAAGGATTTAATAGCGCTTGTAAATCCCCTTCCTGCCAGTCCGAGACACAAAATCGGACCGAGCGGGAACAAGAACCACCACAAAGCGCGAACCATCAGTATACCAAGAATTCCCTGACCAAGTCCGAAAACAAATGAAAGAGCATTTTCGGCTCTCGTCTTTTTTCTGTCATAACTGGAATTATATCTATTTTTTTCAGAAGAATAAAAAGTCTGCCAGAAAGAATCGGAACCGCTGAAAGCTTCTTCAAATGGATTTTCATAGTATGAATTCTGATAGGATGAATCATAGGAGCGGGAAGAATTATAGGCATTATGGTAGGCACTCTGATAGCTGTCATCTGAAGAACCGTACATATCGTAATTTTTTCTTTTTGATGGGTCAGACAGAACCTGATAAGCGTCATTTATCTCTTTGAATTTTGCTTCAGCAGTCTTATCCCCGGGATTTTTGTCCGGATGATACTGGAGAGCCATTTTTCTGTATGCTTTTTTTATCTCATCGTCTGTAGCATTCTTCTGAACACCAAGAATTTCGTAGTAATCCTTCAACGCAGGTCCTCTTCTCTATTTTATTACAAGTGCCATATAATCAAAACATATATTAAAATTGGCTCTCGGCGGGAACGCGCCAGCAAAAAACGGCAGTACCGCTTCGCGGTGGCTGAGTGTTTTTTGTGTCGCAACCCCGCCTACGCCAATTTTTATCTCTTTTAACACCATATGGCACTTGTACTACTATAAAAATACTTACAAATGCAAAATGTTACAAGTTATTTTTTAAAATTACCCAGGTGGAGCCTTTACCGCCTTCACGGGCCTGGGGGTGACCGCTCGTACCCAGTCTCTTGTCTATTTCAATAAATTTTCTGACAGTCTCCCCAAGCACCGGACTTGAATCCTTTGTATGTATACCCTTACCGTGAACAATCATGATTTTCTTAAAGCCCCTCTTCTGGGCATCTGCTACAAAAGCTTCTAGGCTTTTCCAGGCTTCTTCCCGGGTAAGGCCGTGGAGATCCAGTCGGGCATCGCACTTCATCTCTTCCAGGTAGCCCCGGCTTTTATAGTGCTCCCTCTCCTTCTCCGTTTCCATAATGGAATCCTTATCCACCGTTCCGTAGCGTCTGAGCCAAAGCTCCATAGGATTAATTTTTTTCTCTCTTTCCTTTTCCCAGTCGTAACCGGCCTTTAAAGACTCTCTTGCCCGCTTTTCTTCTTCAAGAGCCCTGGCAGCTTCCTTTTCTTCTTTTGTGGGAGCGTTTGCCTTTTTGTGAGAAACCTGAATTTTAGAACTTTCTTTCTGCTTTTTCTTCTCTTCCTTCTGAAGATTATCCCACTGATTTAAAATATCCCCAAAATCCATTTTGCCTCCAGTCATGGGCCCCCAGCCCCCGACTTTTATAAACAAAGCCGGAATCAGCCTCCCCTGTTTTTTACTATTCTATAAGAATTACAGCTTTTTCATCAGTCCAGCCGCTTGCAGAACCATAGCGGATAAAATACCATGAACCAGCCTTTTCTTCTATGCGAACTTTTTTCCCGCTTGGTATGGCTTCCACAATCTCCCCTTCAATTTCCGGCACAGCCCTGACCTTCCCTCCTGCAAAAATTGCCGAAGGAGTCTTTATTTTTACAAAAACCACAAAGCTGAGGGCAAAAAATGCAAGAAAGAAAACAGATGAAAGAATCACCCCTGAGACCCTTTTAAAAATCCAGCAAAAAAGAAGAATCAAAACTGACAGAACCGCAAGAGAAGAAATTATGTAAAAAAGAACATAGGAAACCTCTCTGTCTTCTCCGGAAATTCCCAGAGATTCCTCAAATTCTTTTCTTTCCCTGCTGGCCTTACCAAAAGGCAATGATTTTTTTTCAAGTGAACGCAGGCTGGCAAGTTTTTCCAGAGAAAGCTGAGAAATTGCAGCTACTTCTCTGCTGTCATCCTTTAAGGCAGCCGTAGAAAATACATTTGAAAAGAGGTTTTCTGGATTGTCTTTACTAACAGCCTTGTCTTCCCCCTGAAGGACGGTGATAAAAGCATTTGGAGTAGAAAGTTCTACACGGCTTCCGTTATAACTTGTAGCCACAAAATGCATTTCCGGAAGATAAGCATTTCCCTGTACCAGAGGTTTCCAGTCAAAAGTTGCAACCGGAAGCCTTTCTTCCGAAAACTCAGAATTGCGGACATTTCCCTGATTGATTGCAAAACGCTGTTCTTCTACAAAAATGGAGTTTTTAGGAACGCTCCACCAGAAATTTACCAGCTGAACGGCATACTGAAGATAAACCGTAAAGTGAAGGTTTTCCCCTTCATGGGTTGAAAAGAGAGCTTTTGTGATATTCTTTGTCCTCTTCTGTTGCAAAAATTCCTTGCCGTTGTCAAAGGCAATCACAAGCTGAGGCAGCATATCCCGAGGGTTTTCAGAAATTGTTATAGGTGCAAAAGGAATTGAATAGATATTCCCGTTTATGATAATTCGCATAAAGCGAAGCTTGTAAGTTCCAGGCTCAGAAAAGTTCAGCCAGAGTTCTATTTTTGTGCCGAATTCTTCATCAGAATATTCAGAGCGGCGCAGGGAAACAAAGCTTACCCCGGAAGGTAAATCCGGGATAGTGGACTGAACGGCATCCGCTTTAGTGTAGGGAATTTTCAGCTCAAAACAGCATTCCTGGCCTGCATAGTTTTTTTCTGAAACAGGAAGGATATCCAGCTTCATAATCATTGCGTAGGTAAGGCGCTTCTGGTTTTGAGAAAAAACCGGAAAAATGGAAAGAAAATTCAGGGCCA
>JAILKG010000011.1 GCA_024693915.1 Treponema sp. | reverse complement strand
ATATTTTTATTTCCTCTTCTTGGGCTTTTGCGGCGCTTTTTGCTGATGAAAAGCTTTCATAAAAACTTTTCATACTGATTTTTTTCTTTGTGTAATCAGTCTTATATTCATTCAGAGGTCTTAATCCAGGAATAAAGGATGTGGTCTGACTTTTGTCTGCCAGAGGTGCCTGGTTTTGTGCTTTTCTGTAGCCGATTTTTTCTTCTGCTTTTTCAGGTCTGTAATCAAGTTCAAAAAAATCGTCAGGGTCAATGAATTCATAGTCTTCATAGACTAATTCTTCTTCCCCACTGTTTTTCATTTCTAAATTATCTGTTTTTCCCCCTTTTTTTTCTTTACAGGAAAAAAAAGAAAGAAGTGAAAGTCCTAATAAAATACAGGCTGTTTTTTTCATTTAATTAACCTTCTTATTTTTTTGATGGCGTTCCTACGCTGCAAGTCAAATTTTTAATTATGAGTTATGACTAACTCCATTATTTTGACACAAAAAAAGTCTAAAGTCTACTTACCGATTACCGATAAGGAAGTGAGAGAAGAGAAATTTTCTTTTTTTTTACGGAAGCCTGTCTTTGAAATCTCATGGCTGAGATTTTTTTAAGATGTCCTTCTAAGGAGATTTAGCTGATTATGGAATATATTGAGATTCTTAAAGAAGAAAACGAAGTTATTACAGAAGTTTTGGAATGCCAGCAGGTTTTGAGAAATTCTGTTGATAAGAAAAACTGGGTAAGTTTGCTTGATGTAATAAGCCGGATTAATCTCCTTATGGATCGATTTAACTCTCTTGATGAAGAAAGGGAAAAAGCCGCTGTTTTGAAAAAAGAAGACTCAAGAGAAGAAAAAGATCTTCTCTGTCAGATCCGGGGAAAACTTGTAAAAAGCCGGACAGAAAACAAGGTTTTGAGCGAATATATCAATATTACAAGGGGCTTTATTCAGGGAATTCTTGAAGAAGCTTTTCCACAGAACAGAAATATGGTTTATACAAGACGGGGTTATGCTCAGAAAGTTCAGCCTGAAAGCGTAGTGGTAAGCAGGCATCTTTAGACTGAATGTCTTTTCTGCTTCCCGACGGAAAGCTCCAGGAAGTAAGTTACCGGAAGTAAGCTTACGGCGGGAAGAAGGCAGCGGAAAGTTTGGTAATATAAAAAATGGTTTTGTAAAGAGGTGAAATATGGGTTCTACATTTTCTGGAATTGAATTAGGAAAAAGAAGCATTATGGCGCATACAGACGCCATCACAACAGCAGGTCACAACATCTCAAATGCAAATACAGAAGGTTATTCTCGTCAGCGAGTTAATCTTAAGGAATTTGACCCTCTTTATAAGCCGGACCTTGAACGCCTTGAAAGAAAGGGAATGATAGGTCAGGGAATGGATGCCCAGAGCATTGAACGCGTACGGGACGAAATGCTGGATCAGAGAATTACTTCCATTCAGCACGAAGAAAGCTACTGGGATACACGAAGCAAGTACTACACCATGATAGAAGCGGTTTACAATGAACCGGAAGAGGTTTCCATCCGCTCAAATATGGATAAATTCTGGGAAGGCTGGCAGGAGCTTTCAATGCATCCTGAAAATCAGGCTGCCCGCCAGGCAGTTGTAACCCGGGGTGAATCTTTAACAGATGCAATCCGCTCTAAGTGGGATAATTTAAGCGGAATCGGAAGCCTTATCAATTCTGATATTGAAGCAACTGTAAGACAGGTAAATGACTATGCCAAACAAATTGCGGCAGTTAATACAGAAATTGTCCGCAGTCGTGCAATGGGTGATAATCCAAATGACCTTCTTGACAGAAGAGATCTTCTTGTGGATAAGCTCTCAAAACTTGTAAATATTACAACAGACCAGAGGGATAGTGATGAATTTATGGTTCACCTTGACGGACAGATTCTTGTTCAGGGTGGAGTTGCCCGGGGCTTTGACCTTGAAACTGTTCTTGATAACAATGCCTATTCAAAACTTGTCTGGGAAGATACAAGACTTGATGCTAATGTTTCAAGCGGAAGCCTTGGAGCTTTGATTGAACTCCGGGATGTAGATATTAGAAATGAAATTCAGGGCCTCAATACAGTTACAATGAACTTTGCTGACCTGGTAAACGATGTTCATCGCAATGCC
Source organism: Treponema sp. (assembly GCA_024693915.1). Classification (GTDB taxonomy): domain Bacteria; phylum Spirochaetota; class Spirochaetia; order Treponematales; family Treponemataceae; genus Treponema_D. Next base: position 2,689 of record JAILKG010000011.1, on the reverse strand, counting down.
TATGGTGCCAACAATGTTACAGGACTTGATTTCTTTACAGAAAGACCATTTATTGAAAATGTGAACGGAAATTTTGATTCTGACGGAGACGGTCAGTTTGATAAGTCCTATGTTTTCCGTTTTACAGGAAATACAAAGCTTGATATGCAGGAACAGATTGGTCTTGAAGGCACAATGACTTTTTCAGGCCCTTCAGGAAATGTTGAAGTAGCCTATCATCCCACAGATTCAGTAGAAGCTGTAATCAACAGAATTAATGATTCAAATGGAGAAGTAAAGGCTTATCTTGACAGAAATAATCATCTTGTATTAAAGGCTACAACTGCAAAAGCAATAGAAAATCCTGATTTCGTAATTCGCCACGTAGAGGATTCAGGCTTTTTCCTCACTGGTTATTCTGGAATTTTACAGGAAAGCGGAGCAAACGGAGCTTATGACTTTAATCAGAGTGATGCCGTAAGCGCTTTAAGAACACAGGATTTTTCTGTAAGTCCTGTACTGAATCCAGCAGGCTACATTGAGGTAAATCAGGCAATCAGAAATGATGTAATGAGCGTTGCTGCCGCCTTTATGGACGCCAGTGGAAACGTAAACTCAGGGGACGCAAGGGCAGCTGTAGAAATTGCTGCTATCAGAAATACAAAAATAATGATTGGAAGTGACCGCACAATTGACGATTACTTTGCCGACAGTGTAACAAATGTTGGATTGAAGGGAGAACAGGCAGAAAACAACTACAACAGTCACCTTGCAATCATGATGGATTTAAGAGGTATGAGGGATTCCATCAGCGGTGTAAATATCGATGAAGAACTTTCAGATATTCTTAAGTTCCAGCACGGATACAATGCCGCAGCAAAATTTATTACAGTTTGGGATAATCTTATCGATACTGTAATAAACAGACTTGGAGTTTAATAAAAAACTGACTGAGGTTAGAAAATAAAAATGGCGCTGGCAGAAGGGGATTTAATAATTCTTAAATCTTGCCAGATTGCTTTCTTGATAAATAAAGCAAAAAGAGCTTGCTCAATTTTTGCTTTTGCTATCAAACACAGGCCTTAAGGGGCCTACTACAGGAGATAAAAGACATGAGAAGAATCAGTTCTGCAATGAATAACATGGATACTCAGAGTGCCCTGCGCCTTCAGGAATCCCGCCTGAACAGAGCCAATAACCAGATGGGAAGCCAGCAGAAAATTCAGTCTTTACGGGATGATCCTATAGCTGCCGGTCACCTGGTACGCTACAAGTCCTATCTTGGACGGGTTAATACTTTTGAAAATAACGCAAAGGCATTAACAGACCAGTTTGCTTTTAGCGAAGGATATATGACAAACTCCCTTGAAATCATGCAGAGAGTGAGGGAACTTGCCGTTACAGGTGCCAACGGAGTTTACACAAAAGACGATATGAACAATATGGCAATGGAAGTAGATGAGCTTTTAAAAGAACTGGTTCAGAATGCCAATGCTATTTCCTCAGACGGAAATGCCGTTTTTGGGGGAACAAATACAAAGTCAACTCCTTTTGAAATTGAAATGGGAGCAGTACAGGGAAGCGCTGTTCCTTTGATTGAAAGTGTTCGCTACAATGGTAATATCGATTCGAACAAAATTGAAGTTGATGAAAATAAATATATGAATGTAAACAATGCGGGAAACAGAACATTCTGGGCTGAACAGCAGCAGCTTTTTGGCGGTCGGGATGCTTCCAGCTGGCAGGCAGAAAGAGACAGCGTAATTTCCGTAGACGGAGTTGAAATCAGCATAAATTCCGGGGACAACGTTTATGCCCTTGCAAGTAAAATAAATGAAAGTGGAGCAGCTGTAAGAGCCAGTATAGATCCTATTACAAACGGTCTTAATCTTGAAACAACAGATGCCCGCCAGTTATGGCTTCAGGATGTAGATGGAAATGCTTTAAACGAACTAGGTCTGATAAAAGATTCAAGCCAGAAGCCGCCATACAATATTGGAAACAGTGTTAGACTTTCTGGCGGTTCAATGTTTGATACAGTAATTGCTTTTAGAGATGCACTTTTGAAAGGCGACCACGAAGCAATCGGAAGCCGTGTTTTAGGTTCCCTTGACAACGGAATTAACAGTCTTGTTACCCGTATTGCCAGGGCTGGCAGCGAATACGAAAGGGCAAAGTTAAATATCGAAAGAAACTCAAAAACTGCCCTTGATGTAACCCAGCAGGTTAGCCGGGAAGGGGATCTGGATATTACAAAGGCAATCACCGACATGAAAATGCTTGATTATGCATACCAGGCAACATTGAGCAATGCCGGAAAGTTATATAGCAATACACTTTTGAATTACATGAGGTAAAGATGGAAGTAACGACAAAAGCAAACGGAGTTGTTGAAATTTCGGAAAAACAGATTGTAAATTTTCCGGAAGGAATTCTTGGATTTGAAAATTTTCATAAATACGCCCTGATAAATTCTGAGTATGAACCATTTATCTGGCTTCAGTCTGTTGATGAAAAAAATCTTGCCTTTCTTTTAATTGATCCATTTTTGATTTCAAACGACTACGAAGCAGATATAGATGATGAATCCCTCAAAAAAATCAATGTAACTAGCCCGGAAGATATTGTTGTAATTACAATATCTTCCGGGCTAGTTACATTGATTTTTTTTGGGGATTCATCATCTATATCTGCTTCGTAGTCGTTTGAA
>JAILKG010000311.1 GCA_024693915.1 Treponema sp. | reverse complement strand
CTCAAACTATCATACTTAATCAAAATTACCGTTCTACTCCACAGATTCTAAAATGTGCAAATACACTCATTGAAAAGAATGCACTTCGCTTGAAAAAAGATTTATTTACTCTGTCTGCGCCGGGAGTTGTTGTAAAACATTATCATTCAAAATCTGAGGATGATGAAGTAAAACAGATTGTAAAAGAGATAAAAGAAATCAAAAAATATCATAATAAATCTTATTCTGATTTTGCAATCCTCTACCGTTCAGGCTTCCTTTCACGTGTTGTAGAACGAAAACTTGTTGAAGAAAACATTCCTTATGAGATCTACGGTGGTGTGAAATTTTATCAGCGTATGGAGATTCAGGATATCGTTTCTTATCTTCGTCTTATTGCTTTTAATGATGACCTTTCATTTAAGAGAATAATCAATACTCCTCGCAGACAATTTGGACGTGTTCGTGTAGCAGCTCTTGAAACGATGAGGGAAAACAATGAAATAAACCTCTTTGATGAGGAAGATCTTACAAAGAAAAGTCTTTATGAAGTTCTAAAAACACATCTTGGAGACCCTGCTTTTAACGGAAGTGGTGGAGGTGCTTTTGTTTCTTTGATTGAAAATATGAAGAATTTGAAAGACCATATAAAAATAAGCGAGCTTGTAAATCGTGTCTGTATTGAATCTGGCTATGAACAGTATATCCGGGAATTGGGTGATGAAGAACGCCTTGAAAATCTTTCTGAATTCAAAAGAATTGCAAATGAATTTGAAAATGGTTTTGGTGAAGAAATAACTCTTGAAGGCTTTTTACAGCAGATAGCACTTATGTCTGCTGAAGATACAGATAAACCTTGCGAGGCAGTTAAGCTTATGACTATTCATGCATCCAAGGGGCTTGAGTTTCCTGTTGTATTTATAATCGGATTTTCAGAAGGAATCTTTCCAAGTTCAAAAACAATTGAAGAAAGAAAAAAGCTTGGTTTGGAAGAAGAACGCCGATTATGTTATGTTGCAATTACCCGTGCTCAGGAAATACTTTTTCTAATGGATAGTGAAGGTCAAAGCCAGCAGGGAATCAAAAAGCTGCCATCCAGATTCTTATATGAAATAGGTGAACAGAATTATCAGCGAATAGGAAAAATCAGCGATGACCTTGAACGTGAAAGTTGGGGGTATATTCACCGCCTGAATCGAGAAATGATTGAAGAATTACCGGCCACAAAGGATGATAGTATCCAAATAATTGAACATCATATTTTTGGAAAAGGCAAGGTTCTTAGTTTTGATAACAAACGCAAAGTATATACCGTTCAGTTTGATGGCTTGAGAGAACCTCGTTCTATTAATGCTGATTATTTTAATCAAAAACACGAGCCCCTGATGATGGAAAATCAAAAACTCCCTGTTGAGGAGTTGCATGATAATTTGCCGAAAGTTATATCTCAGGAACTGCCATCTACAGTAAAATCAGAGAAAGATGACGAAGAACTCTACCGTAAGCTGCCACCGTACGAAGAAGACTATGATGAGACTACAGATGGTTCCGAAGAAATTGAAACGGAAGAATACGAATTTCAGACAGAGGAATTAGTCGAAGAACTAGGCGAAACAGAAGAAGATGAGGAACTTGAAATTGAAGTTACGGAACCCTCTTCTGAAAACAATTTTACTGCTGATGAAGAAATTCCTCCTGATTTACAGAAGATTTCCGAAGATCTGCGTGAGAAGCTTGCCAACTCTCCGAACCACTGGAACGAACCTGATTTTCCAAAGACCGGCTGGATCTGTACTGATGTTACTGATTTGGGGGCTCCTTCCGGTATCTGTCAGATGTGTGGCTATCAGATAATTCGTTATGTTCATCATATGTATCACCCGCAAACTGGTAAGCAGTTGGATTGCGGGTGTGTTTGTGCCGGTAAACTTGAAGGCGATATAGATAAAGCCCGCAAACGAGAGGCTGCTTTTAAGAATAAAGAGCAGCGCAAAATAAACTTCAAAAGAAAGAAGTGGAAGTGTTCATCAAGAGGGAACGAATATCTAAAAATTAAGAATCATCTGATTGTACTTTTTCATTTCAGGGATTCTGATAAATGGAATTTTTCGATTGATAATGTTTTCAACAAAAAGGCATATAAGACGCGACAAGAATGCATCGAAGCAATATTTAATACATTAGATGATTTACTGTATAAATAAAGACCATGACACTTCTTGTCATGCCTGTGAGGTTATAATCAAAGCATAAGAATCTAAAGGATTCTGAGGAGAATGTATGATAAAGAGACTTTTTTGCACTTGTATAGCTGCTACTGCTCTGGTAGTAACAGGAAAGATGGTTTCAGATTATGCAGAAACAAAGCCTGGTT
>JAILKG010000255.1 GCA_024693915.1 Treponema sp. | reverse complement strand
GCTCTCTTGTAATGGGCAACATGATGCTTGCAGCCCATTCTCTGGGACTGGGTTCCATCTGGATTCACCGGGCAAGAGAAGAATTTGAAAGCCCGGAAGGAAAAGAAATCCTTAAAAGCCTTGGAATAGAAGGTGAATGGGAAGGAATCGGTCATTGCGCAGTAGGTTTTATGGAAGGAGAAATGCCTGAGCCCGCTCCTAGAAAAGAAGGCCGGGTAATCTGGGCTGAATAAAATATGGATTACAGCTATATTTTCCGTTCCGCAAAATTAATAGAAGAATCTCTGTCTAAAGCAGGCTTTAATTTAATAAACGAAGGAAATTATTCCCTTCGCACTCCCCTATCAGACGGCTCTTTTTTTGCGGATTTTTCCCTTTCAACAAAAGAGCTTACTCTTTCCGTTCTGGTTTATGATTCAGCCACATCAGAAAAATATGCCCTTTTTGATAACCCTAAAGCCCACGGAGCTTTTGTAGCTTCTTTACGGGAAGAAGTAAATACAAAAATTCAGCAAATAAAATCCATTTGTTTTGAATCCCGTGACCTTAAGGAAGATTACTTTAAATATTTACAAAACGCCTTTTCTGCCCAGCCAGATTTTCCCTGGCCAGACAGCCCTGATTACTGCGTTTTTCGCTGTCCCAATCAAAAGTGGTTTGCCCTGGTAATGAAAGTAAAATACCGCCAGCTTGGCCTTACCGGAGAAGAAGAAGTCTGGGTTGTAAACATGAAAGCTTCCTCACAGAACATTCAAAACCTTGTTGACCAAAAATCAATTTTTCCAGCCTGGCACATGAACAAAAAACACTGGATAACAGTTTTGCTCACAGCCGCTACTGACTTTGAAAATCTCTGCCAGCTTACCCAGGACAGTTACCTTCTTGTCAGCGGCAAAGAAAAATCTTAATAAATAAAAGAAAATTCAAAATAAGGCTTAAAAAAGCCTTTTTAAGGGATCTGTAATCCCGGTCGACAAATAATTCAAAAAACTAAATTCAACGCGTCTACGGGAATCCTAGAGCTAACTTTGTTTTGATTAGATAATTTCTAATCTTTTTTAGATTATTGCTTAGATTTCTAATCTCTTTTGTTATCATTTTTATAACTTTATTGTTTAGATTTTTGCTAAGTTTTCTAATCTTTCAATTTAGAAACTTTAGCAAGCTTAGTTTTTTTATTTGCAATTTTCTAAAAAATATGATTAGATATATAATAAAGAAAAATAATACATTTTTTTAGGTGGGATAAAAAATGAAAAAAATTGCAGTGGCCATTCAGAAGGGTGGAGTAGGTAAAACAACCTTAAGCCTTTCCCTTGCGGCAGAACTTGCAGGCAACAATAAAAAAGTTCTTCTTGTAGATGCTGACCCTCAGGGAAACTCAACAGGAACTCTTCTAGAAAGCTTTGAACACGATCTTGCAGAAGCCCTTTACGGTGATGTAACAGTAGATCAGGTAGTAACAGAAACTTCTGTAAAAAATCTTTACATAATTCCAACAAACTCTATAGACAAAAAAGGTAGCCGCTCCCTAAAAACTTATAGAGCAAGCGAAGCTCCTAAAGAACCTTTTATTTTTGTGGACCTCTGCGAAGAAGTAGAAAAACTGGGCTTCGATTACTGTATTTTTGATACATCACCGGCATTCGATGCTTTTGAAGAAAATATCATGACTGCTTCTGATGAAGTAATCGTTGTTATTAAAGCTGATGCTTATTCTCAGGATGGACTTCAAATATTCAAAGAAAACCTGGACGGCTTTAAAAAACGAAAGCGTGTTCAGAATCCTAAATTTGAAACCATCGTTCTGAACGAAATAAACCGTTCTATCAAGCTTACAGACATTATCACTGAAGGGCTGAATGCTGGTGATTTTAAGGTAGTTTATATCCCTGTTGACCAGGATTTTAAATACGCAACAATCCAGAGACAGACAATCCAGCAGCGAGGTGGAAAAAAAGAAACTCTTGAAGCTCTAAAGAAACTTGCAGAACTTGTAAAATAAGAGGAGAGGGTCAATATGCCTATAGCTAAGAAAAAAGATATACCAGCAGAATTTGTAAATCAGATGAAAGAAAATCTGACAAAAAGCCCGGAAACAGAAGTTCCTGTAAAAAATGAAAAGCCAGTGGAAGTTTACCAGTCAAGGTCTGAAAACATTCAGCCAGCTTATAAAGCTCCGGTAGTCAGCCAAACAAGTTCAGAAAAAAAAGAAAAATACGCAGATGTTATGAACGTTCGCCTTTCAAAAGGCCGCAGAAATGAAATCAAGGCCTTTTGTACCAGCTGCGGAATAACTGTTACTCAATATATTGAATCATCCTTTGAATTTTTTGCAAGGGAAGTTGCCGCAGGAAACATTTCCATTTCTAAAGGTGGAATCACCAAAATCAATTAGTAAAAAGTAACGGGTGGGGAAAAATGGGAAAAAAAATAAAAAAAGATAATTTTGCAGTACAGGTGGATAATTCTGAAAACGAACTTTTTGATTCACTGGAACCTGCAAACTACGACGTTCAAAAAACATTAAGCTATATACCTAGTTTTTTTACAACAGCATCTTTGCCATTTAAAAATCTGAACAGAACTGAATTCATTCGAAAAGCCAGCAATGGTGTTTCTTTGCTTCTTAACTCTCCGACGAACGTTCCTTACGGAAGATATGGTCGTCTTCTTTTAAGCGTCTTTACAACTCATGCGGTTTTATCAAAAGAAAAAAATACACCTGTAACCATCGAGTTTGATTCCATGTCTGACTTATTAAAAGAAATGCAGCTTCCTCGTCAGAGGGGAAAAGATATAAAAGAACAGCTTGAATGTTTTAAAAGGGCCACCTTTTCTTTTGAGCAGAGAATTGAAGAATTAAAACAGGCATATCTTTTTAAAAATGTCTATCAGCCAGGAGAAAAACTGCCAAAGGGAGATGTAATAGTAAGAACAACTTCGACCGGAACAATTCTCTTTACTGAAGGTGTTCAGTTTCAGGAAGTAATCGATGAAAATTCTACAAGAATTGGAAAATTTAAGGTAATTCTTTCTGCAAATTTTGCTGCATTCTGCCAGAAGCATGCTGTTCCAATTAATTATTCAGTTTACAAGGATATTGCAAGTCCTGCCGGAAAAGATATTTACGCCTGGCTTGTTTATAGAAATAACGGCATTACCAACGATAAACCGGTATTTGTTCCCCGGGATAAGCTTGTAGAGCAGTTTATGCCGGTAGGAGATGAAGCAGATCCAAAAACTGCAAATGTTAATTACGCTAGAATAATTGATCAGATAAAAGAAATTAAGGAAAAATATTATCCTGAGCTTATTGTAAATATTGATTCCTCTGGAGCTGGAATTACATTATTTAAAAGTCCAACTCCTGTTATTAAAGATGACGTAAGATACGCTCTGATTTCTTCAAGTCTGGTAATGTAACACTTTAGTTATCCTAAAGTATGTAACAGATTAGTTATCTAAAAGGAAGTTATTCACAGTTTCAACTGTCTTATTATTAGTTTAAATATATTATTAGTTAATTATTAGATATAATAGAAGAAATAACAAAACTGTGACAGTTGGATAACAAAGGTGTTACAGGCAGATTTAATTTTGCACTTTTCTTCTATTATATAAAGTTAAATAAGCTTTTTCCAGTTTGATAACAAAAGTGTTACACAAATTTTAGATATCCACATAAAATTGTGGAAAAAGGTAACAGAAGTGTTACACGAATGGATAACCGAAGTGTGACTTAACTCTTATAAAATGCTTTCAATAATGCTTAATTTTCTATAAAAATACTTGCCTTCTGTAGTTATGATAACAGAACTGTGACATACATTTTTTTAGTTTTTTTATTATGTCGATAACAGAAGTGTTACATTTTTTTATGAAAACCGTTTTTTCTTGTGTCTTTTTTTATAATATTTTCATCCTTCCGTTTTTTGCTTAATTTTTTTTACTTAACGCGATAACAAAACTGTTACATATTGGGAAAAATATTTCTGTTTTTTTAAGTTTTCCGCCGATTTTTCTTATAAACGATAACAGAACTGTTACAAAAAAACGCTTTGCTAATGAGTTTTTACACTTAGATAACAGAATTGTGACATATTTTAGTTGAAAAATGGCATATTGACCTTTGTTGTAAGAAAAAAAATGGATATTTACCGCCAGTGCTTGAGTATAGTAGGGGAGTGCCCTTGTAAGATAACAGAATTGTTACATAAATACATGGCCTGAGCGATTTTTATTTATACTGGGTGCTGCTCGTATTTTTTGAGAATATTTAATACAGTATGCTTTTGTTTTGGGAAAATTTTTAATAAAAGAAATTTAGCTTGTACTTAAGTTTGTATTTAAGATGGATAACAAAACTGTGACATTTTTTATCGTCTGAATTTCAGGTTTATAATTTTATAACTTAAAAATTGGCTCTAGGCGTGCATGCGCCAGTAAAGCAGCACAAAAAGAGGCTCTAACATTGCCACAAATAACACAGACATAGTTGACAATACTTTTAGAAAAAGTTAAATTTGCAACCATGTTGCAAAAGTCATATCACACCAAAACAACAGAACTCATTTCTCAATTCATTCTGGTAAAAAAACAAGAGACTTTTACCGCTGGGGAATTAACGGAATTTCTAAAAGAGAATGGTGTTGATGTGAATAAAACAACAGTTTACAGAAATCTGGATAAAATGACTGAAAAGGGAAAACTAATAAAACATAAATCTATGATTTCTGAAGGTTATATTTACCAGTATGCTGGTGAAGAAATACACTGCGCGGAACACATTCATTTTCAGTGCAAAAAATGTGGTTCCATTCTTCACCTTTCTGATGAAAAAACAGTGGAATACCTTAATTCTCTTTCTAGTGAATTGGGGCTTCAGATAGACTTAAACCTTTCTTCGCTAAACGGGATTTGTGAAAAATGCAGGAAAAAAGACTGACAAAAATCAGGACTATTCTTTCTGTCCTGCTTTTAATATTTTCAATTTTCTCTCTTGCTTTCATCAGTATTGAAAGTCACCACGAATGTTCCGGCCACGACTGTCCTGTCTGTTTTATAATTTTAATTACTCAGCAGAATATAAAACTTTTATCTTTAACAGGTCTTGTTTTTGCAATTGTAAAGAAAATTACACAGAGAGCAAGAGTCAATTTTTTTATAAGCAAACATTTTTACCTAAAAATACATTCCCTGATTTCCCAAAAAATCCGCATGAATGATTAATTTCCTGTAATAAAATCGCCCTTTTGAAAAAAACTTAAAATTATAACAGGAAATAAAAGTGAATAAAAAACCAGTTACGCTAATTACGGGCTATTTAGGTTCCGGAAAAACTACACTTCTTAACGAAATTCTTCGTCAGGAAAAAAGAAAAGTTGCCCTCATCGTAAATGACATGGGCAGTATTGCTATTAAAGGCCGGCCCGCCGGCGGCCTATCACAGGAGAAAAATAAAATGAAAAAAACAATAAAAATTTTAATATGCGGTCTTCTTATGTCACTTTTTGCAAGTGCATTTGCTGCTTCAAAAAAATCAATCGTTTGTACAACATATCCGGAATACGACTGGGTAATGAATATCCTTGGAGAAAAATCTTCTTCTTTTGCCGTAAAACTCTTGCAAGATAAGGGAACTGATTTACACAGCTACCAGCCGTCTGTAAAAGACATTGCAAGTATTTCATCCTGCGATCTTTTTGTTCATGTAGGTGGAGAAAGCGATGAATGGGTAGAAAAAGTTACTGCTTCTGCAAAAAATAAAAATCAGATTGTAGTTAATATGATGGAAGTTTTGGGCGATAAGGTCCGGGAAGAAGAAATCGTAGAAGGAATGCAGGCAGAAGAGGAACATGAGGGGCATCACCACCACCATCATGATGCAGACCACGAAGATCACGACGAACATGAGCATGAAGCCCTCCATGAACATGAAGACCATGACGAAGATGAAGAAGAAGGACCGGAATATGATGAACATGTCTGGCTTTCAATCAAAAATGCAATTGAATTAACTAAATTTCTTTCTGAAAAAATCCAGAAGCTGGATGGGGAAAATGCAGTACTGTATAAAAAGAATACAGAAAAATATGTAGAAAAACTTTCTGCTCTTGATAAGGAATATGAAAATGCAGTTGCTTCTGCCGACAAAAAAACAATTCTTTTTGGCGACCGTTATCCATTCCGTTATTTGTCAGAAGATTACGGATTAAAATATTATGCTGCTTTTGTAGGATGTTCTGCCGAATCTGAATGCAGTTTTGAAACAATTGTTTTTCTTGCTAAAAAAGTTGATGAACTTGGTTTAAATGCAGTTTTGACCATTGAAAAATCCGATAAAAAAATTGCAAAAACTGTAGTTTCAAACACAAAAGACAAAAATCAGCAGATTCTTGAGATGGATTCCATTCAGTCTGTAACTCAGTCGGACATCAAAAAAGGAAGAAATTATCTTTCTGCAATGAAAAAAAATCTTGAAGTTTTGAAAATTGCGTTACAGTCAAAGTAAATATCGCTAAAATAAAACGAAAGGAATATATGATGGCTCTTTTAGAATGTAAAAATCTTTGCATCGGATACCCGGAAAAAAAAGTTGCGGAAAACTTAAACTTTTCCATTGAAAAAGGGGATTTCTTTTTTATAATCGGTGAAAACGGGAGCGGAAAATCAACTTTGATGAAAACCCTGCTTGGTTTTATAAAAGCTCTTTCCGGGAAAATCGAATATTCTTCTGACTGGAATAAAAAAGAATTAGGATATCTTCCCCAAACTTCAGAAATTCAGAAAAGTTTTCCTGCAACAGTCTGGGAAATTTTAATCTCAGGCTTTCAGGGAAAAACCGGCTGGCTTCCTTTTTATTCAAAAGAATACAAAGAAAAGGCCCTGGAAATTCTTGAAACTGTAGGAATGTCCCAGTATTTAAAGAAAAGTTTTAAAGAGCTGTCTGGCGGCCAGCAGCAGAGGGTTTTATTTGCCCGTGCTTTGTGCGCCGCCACTTCCATTCTTGTTATGGACGAACCTGCAAAAGGTTTTGATTCTGAAATTACGGCAAAAATGCACTCAATTCTTGAAGACCTGAATAAAAAAGGATTAACAATTATTACAATCAGTCACGATCACGCTGCTGCAGAAAAATACGGCACAAAAATTCTGAAACTTGGTTCTGAAAATGGAACTGTAAGGGAGCTTTCAAAATGAATCTTTTAGAAACAATTAAAATGTATTTTTCTTTTTCCTTTGTAATCTACGCTTTTATTGCAGGAATTATGATTGCAATCGCCTCTTCCCTTCTGGGGGTAAACCTGGTTTTAAAACGCTTTTCTTACATTGGAGACGGCCTTTCTCACACAGCTTTTGGAGCAATGGCAGTGGCTTCGATTTTAAAAATTACAAATGATTCCATTTTCGTGCTTCCGGTAACGGTTTTGTGTGCAATCATTATTCTTTGTGCAAAGGAAAACGCCAAAGTAAAAGGAGACGCCAGTGTTGCAATGCTTTCTGTAGGAGCCCTGGCTGTGGGTTACTTTTTGATGAACATTTTTTCGCCGCCCGCAAATCTTTCCGGCGATGTTTGCAGCACGCTTTTTGGTTCAACATTGATTTTAACCCTTACTAAAAGCGATATGATTTTTTCGGTTGTAATTTCAAGCCTGGTAATTGCATTTTTCGTTTTTTTCTACAACAAAATATTTGCCATCACTTTTGACGAAAACTTTTCTTTTGCCTGCGGAGTAAATACAAAAGTGATGAACATAATTCTGGCATCAGTAATTGCCTCTGTAATAGTCCTTTCCATGAACCTTGTGGGAACCCTTTTAATTTCTGCCCTGGTAATTTTCCCTCCGGTTTCTTCAATGTACCTGTTTAAAAGTTTTAAGAACGTTACGATTTTTTCCTGCGTAATTTCTGTAATTGCGGCAATAACTGGTCTTATGGTGGCAATTGTTTCAGGAACACCAGTTGGTTCAACGATAGTAGTTTTTGATATAATTTGTTGTATAATCTGTAAAATAATTTCACACACAAAAAAAGGAATAAAAAGATGAAAAGAACTTTCTTTAGCCTGAAATTCAAGTTTTATAATTTTT
>JAILKG010000229.1 GCA_024693915.1 Treponema sp. | reverse complement strand
GAACGTTAATAAGTTTGTTTATTTTTTTACTTTAAATACACTTATCCACAATTTTTATATAGTCTCAAAAGTTTTTCACAACTTTTCCACATATTTTATCACAATATTATAACTTTTGTCTTTATTTTTTCTCCTTAATTTCCTTAATTAACATTTCAATCATTTGCTTAAAATTCTGGTCAGTTTTAATCATTTCAATAATTTTGTTATTTGCATGCATAATTGAAGAATGATCTCGCCCACCAAATTCGTTTCCTAAATCCATAAAGGTATAGTCTGTTAATTCATGAGCTATATAAATTGCAATATGACGGGCATTTGTGAATTTTTTATCACGTTTTTTACCCTTCATTTCATATACAGTGATAGAGAAATTTTCTGCAACTGTCTTCATTATATTTCCAATTGTTATGTTTCCAACTTTTGGAGCGTTATAAAAATCCTGGAGCTGCTGTTTTACCATATCAAGAGTCAAAATTCCGTCAAAAAATTCTGCATAACCTGTAACTTTTACAAGAGCAGCTTCCAGGTCACGAATATTTGTTTCAATAATGCTTGCAATGTAGTCGATTACTTCTTCAGAAATTTCAACTCCAACATTGTATGGAGGAACATCTTTTAATTTTTTGTAGATAATTGCTTTTCGGGTTTCGTAATTTGGCATTTCAAGATTTAAACACATTCCAGAACCTAGACGACTTACAAGTCTTTCTGTCATATTGTTTATTTCTTTTAATGGACGGTCACAGGTAAATACCATCTGTGCTTTATGTTTTTTTAAATCTTCAAAAGTGTAAAAAAGTTCTTCCTGGCATCCCGGTTTTCCCTGAAGAAAATGAATATCATCTAATAAAAGCACATCAAGATTTCTGAATTTTTTCTTAAAATCATTTTGGGTTTTATTAACCATGGAACTTGTATATTCATTCAGAAGAGTTTCAGCAGTTATATAGCAGATTTTCTTTTTTTCACCGTACTGTTCGTAAATTTTGTTACCGATAGCCTGCATAAGATGTGTTTTTCCAAGTCCACAACCACCGTAGAAAAGAATTGGATTTCTCTTTACTCCAGGATTATTAGCTACATCCATGGCAACTTTATAGGCAAAGTTAGAAGAACTTCCTTCTTCTGAAATAAAATTATCAAAAGTCATGTTTACATCTAGAAAACTGTTTTTTCTAACATTTACTTTGATTTCAGAAGTATCATTTTTTGAAGAAAAATCTTCTTTTTTGTTATTTTTTGAAAATGGATTAAATTGAGCAAAAGATTGAGAATTTTCTGCAGAATTTTTTTTATTTTCTGTATTGTGATTTGAAATTTCTTCTTCTTTTGGATTTTTTTCAGGATCAAAAATCTGTTCGTCAACAATAATGCTTTCAATTTCACATTTTTGACCGGTTATTTTTTTAAGTTTTTCTTTTACTTTTTCAACATTTCCTTTTGAAAGCATGGACTGCCACATAAAAGCAGAAGGAACGGCTACTTTTATTACAAAATTATTGTCTTCAATATATTTCATATTGAACCATAATTTAAATTGTGTTTCTTTTCCTTCCGATTTATATTCCTGCTCCAGTTCGTCTAGAGCCAAATCCCATATTTCTTTCAAATTATTTTCACTCATAAAGGCGATTATAAACCGCCTTTACCTTTTTTTTCAATTAATCTATACTTCAAAATACGAATTTTTATTCTTATTATAATGCAACGATGGTTGAGCTTGTTTAAACCACAAAAAAATCAATAAAAAACAAATAAAAGGTCATTTCGACAAGCCCTTCGACAAGCTCAGGGACCACTCAATGACCAGTAAAGGAAAAATAAATGTCAGCAGATTACGGTGCAAGTAATATTCAGGTTTTAAAAGGTCTTGAAGCAGTTAGAAAACGTCCTGGTATGTATATTGGTTCTACAGGTCCTAGAGGTCTTCATCATCTTGTTTATGAAACTGTAGATAACTCAATTGACGAAGCTATGGCCGGCTTTTGTGACAAAATTGTAGTTGC
>JAILKG010000216.1 GCA_024693915.1 Treponema sp. | reverse complement strand
AAGAATCTTGTAGATTGGAACCTGTACGTAAGAAAGATCCGACCAGTTTTCTTCTGCAGTTTCGTTGAATGCAACTGGAACTGCAAACGCTGCTATTGCTGTAAAAAGAGCAAGTGAAAAGGCGCAAAGTAATTTTTTCATGTTATCTCCTAAATAATGCCCAGCATAATTGCTTTAATCGTGTGCTTTCTGTTTTCTGCTTCGTCCCAGACAAGGCTTTTTTCGCTTTCAAAAACTTCTTCTGTAACTTCCTGTCCTTTTACAGCTGGAAGACAGTGGAGGAAAACAGTATTGTCTTTTCCTGTTTTCTTCATCAGATCCTGGTTTACCTGATATGGCGAAAGAAGTTTTACTCTTTCATCCTTTAAGGCCTCTTCCCCCATGGAAACCCAGACGTCTGTGTAAAGCGCATCAGCACCCTCTATTACATCCATTTTATCACTAATTTGAATTTTTGCACCAGATTTTTTTGCAAAAGGTGCACAAATTGATTGAATTTCTTCATCAGGGAAGAGTTCTTTTGGGCTCCAGATAGCAAAATCCATTCCCATTTTTGCTGAAATGAGCATCATTGAGCGGGCAACATTGTTTCTTCCATCGCCACAAAATACCCACTTCAATCCTTTAAGTTTTCCGAAATGCTCCTTCATTGTCATAATGTCTGCAAGAGCCTGTGTAGGGTGGAATTCATCTGTAAGGCCGTTTATAACCGGGATTTTTGAATATTCTGCAAGTTCTTTTACGTGCTGCTGCTTAAAGCCCCTGAATTCAATGGCACTGAACATTCTTCCCAGAACCCGGGCTGTATCTTTTACGCTTTCTTTTCCTCCAAGCTGAATGTCATCAGTGGACATAAAAACCGGATGACCGCCTTCTTCGCCAAAAGCTGTTTCAAATGAACTTCTTGTTCTTGTTGAGCGCTTTTCAAAAATAAGGGCAATTGTTTTTCCCTGAAATCTCTGGTGAACTTCACCTCTGTGAGCTTCTGCTTTAACCTGAATGGCTAAATTAAGAAGTGTTTCAATTTCTTCCGGTTCCCAGTCTATCCAGTTTAAAAGGGTACGGCCTTTGAAAGGTGCCTTAAATGTTTCCATAAGTAGAATCCTTAAAGATTTTGGTTAAAATAAAAAAATCCTGCAAAATCTTGCAGGATTACTTTAGCGAAAATAGGGCTTGAACCTATGACCTACCGGATATGAGCCGGGTGCTCTACCAGCTGAGCTATTTCGCCGTAAGATGTTTTATACATTATCAGTTCAGAAAAAAAAAGTCAAGACATGGAATGCCTAAAATCAAAAAAAAATACAGGATTAAAAAAAAACTTCAAAAATAAGGAAAAATGTGCAGATAATTCCTGCCGGGAGCCAGTTTTTTCCTGCAACTGATATAAGCCTGTGTTAAGGTTGAATCACTGGAAGTCGGGCTAAAAAAAATATTACCTTAAAAAAGTATTTTTAATTTTTTTTCTTGCAATTTTAAGAAAATTTTCTTCCTCATCTTTTGAAAAGGGGGCAATATTTTCAAAATCTGGGGAAAGGCAGCTTGCATTTGAAAAGTGGCTCATGTACCAGACAGCATCCGGAGGAAGAAAATTTGAAATTCTTTCAATGTCCCCTTCATCAACAATGGAAGGAACAAGAACTGTGCGGAATTCCCGTCTTTCTGGGGGAAGTGAGGAAAGAATTTCTATGGATTCAAGAATTTTATGTGCCAGGCTGTCAGCTGCCGCCTGGTTATTAAAGTTCAGCAATTTTTCAAGATATTTTTCAGGACTGGTTTTTACATCAAGGGCTATAATGTCTGGTTCAAGTTCCTTGTCCTTTAAAATTTCCTGTAATTTTTGTGGGAATGTTCCGTTTGTATCTACTTTGGTTTTGTAGCCAATTTTTTTTGCCCTGTAAAGAATTTCCTTGCATTTAGAGTTCATCAGGGCTTCTCCACCAGAAATTACTAGGCCTGAAAGTATGTTTTTTCTTTTTTCAAGATGAGCGAAAAGTTCTTCCAGAGAGCACCAGTTATCTTCCTCAGTTGGGCTGGAAAGACCAAGTACAAGGTCTCTGTTCTGGCAGTAGGGGCAGCGAAGATTGCAGCCGGGCAGAAAAAAAGCGGCTGAAAGCACAGAGGGAAAATCTACAAGTGTAGTTTTCAAAAGAATTCCGTCTTTCATGCCGCTTATTCCTGATTTTTTAGCCTAGTAGGCCTGAGCCCTTACCAGAATTTTATCAAAAATCAATTCCAGTTCTTCAACATTGTGGCCTCTGGCAACTTCATTATTTTCTGCATTGTAAAGAATAACTGTAGGGGAGGCAAAAACTCCTTTTGAAGCTGCCAGGGAAAGACCTTCATCTGTGTCAACATCAATGTATTTTCCTTCCAGAGGAATGTCTTTCATAAAGTCTTTTACCGGAGGGCAGTTAGGGCAGGTTTTCTTTGCAAAAAGTTCATAACTGTATTC
>JAILKG010000211.1 GCA_024693915.1 Treponema sp. | reverse complement strand
ATCTGTCCTATATGTGGAAGTGGTTCTGGGGCAAAGGGAACTGGAATTACTGAAAATCCTGAAAACAAGAATCATTTTACATGCTGGAAGGGCTGTTTTTCCAGTAAGAGTTTTGTCGATATTCTGGCAGTTAAAAATCATATTGACCAATCTGATACTGGAGCTGTGGTGGAAAATGCCTGCAGGGAGCTTGGTCTTAATCTGGATCTTGGGAATGATTATTCATCAAAAAAAGATAAAAACTGTACTACTTTGCGAAGTGCAGGCCTTAAGAAGATAGAAACTGTACAACTCCAGCCTAATGTCAACAAAACTGTTACCTTAACGGAAACAGAGGAAGCAGATTATGCGAATCTTTTTGACGAATGGCATAAAAACATAGAGCAGACTGATTACTGGAAAAAACGTGGGCTTTCATTAGATACAATGAAGCATTTCAATATCGGTTATTGCAAGAACTGGAAGCATCCTAAGGCATCAGGAAAGATGTTTGAGACGGAACGCCTGATCATACCAACGGGAAAGGGAAGTTATCTTGCCCGTTATACTGGTGAAAAAGATATAAACTGTACTAAAATGAAAGTAGGGCATACTCAGATTTTTAATGCCGAGGTGCTAAAAAGTGCTACAGTTCCTATCTTTGTTGTAGAAGGTGAGATTGATGCAATGAGTATTTATGAGGCAACGGGAACGGCGGTTGCACTTGGTTCGGTATCGATGATTCATAAGTTCCTGCGGCTTTTAGAAGAAGTGCTTCCATCGCAGCCTGTAATTTTTGCGCTTGATAATGATAAAGCCGGTCTGGAAGCGGTGGAGAAGGCGAAGGCCAAGGAAGAACAGCTCAGAAAAAAAAGTGTAAAGCTTGTTTTTGCAGATTCTGAGGTTTTATTTGCAGGACACAAGGATGCAAATGAAGCAATGGTGGCTGATTATTTTGGCTTTGCTTCTAGAATTGAAGAAGAGATTCAGTTTGCGCTTGATGTTGTGAATACAAACACCCTTGATAAGTGCAATGCTCTGAATTGTATTGATGCGATGCAGAGGTTTATTCAGGATTCAAAAAATAACGTTCATATTCCGACTGGTTTTACAAATCTTGATGAAGTCTTGGATGGTGGAATGTATCCAGGATTGTATGTTGTCGGTGCAATTAGTTCACTTGGAAAAACTACATTATGTCTGCAGATTGCGGACCAGATAGCACAGCAGGGTAGGGATGTAATCATCTTTTCTCTTGAAATGTCAAAGTTTGAACTTATGGCAAAGAGTATCAGCCGGCTTACCTGCATTCTTGATGTGGAAGCAACCAGAAGTTCAACAAATGCAAAGACAATGCGAGGAATTCTGGATGGAAACCGTTACCAGAAATATTCGCAGAAGGAAAAGGAATTAATCCTAAAGGCATGGGATAAGTACAAAACCTTTGCCAGGCATCTTTTCATATATGAATCTTACGATGGAATCTCTGTTAAACAGATTCGCAATATTGTTCAGGAGCATACAGAAAGAACTGAGCGTGCTCCTGTTGTTATGGTTGATTATCTGCAGATTATCGATGCTCCGGAAGGACTACAGTTTCTATCCGATAAACAGATAACCGACAAAAATGTAAAATCACTAAAAATCTTAAGCCGTGATTTTAATACAGTTGTCATTGGAATCAGTTCCTTCAATCGGGATAATTATTCTGCTCCGGTGAACATGGCAAGCTTTAAGGAATCTGGAGCAATTGAATATTCAAGTGATGTGCTGATTGGACTTCAGTATGCAAAAATGGAAGAGTTCAGCACAGAAGCAAAGGATTCAAAGGCAAAAGCACAGCTGCTGTTTAATGAAGTTACGGCGAAAACAAAAGAACATGGTGGAATTGTTGAAGTGCAGGTAAAGATTTTAAAAAATCGTAATGGAAGTAAAGGCTCAGAGACACTTGATTTTTGCCCGATGTTTAATGTATTTAGTATTCATAGAGGGCCTGATGTAATATCGGGAATGAAAGGAGGAAGAAAAATTGCAGGGTAGTATGAACGAAAATTTTCATTGGCGACATTTGAAGTCCCAGCGCTGGATCCAGGAATCATTGGACAGGTGTCTTGTGTTATTTTGTTATTTGTATGCTCAGAACAACGGGGATTTTTCAAAGTTTGACTGGGCCATGGATGAATCCGTTTACAGAGAGTTTTTTACAGATTTAATTGAATCAAAAAAAATAGAAGAAAGTTCTTTGTGGGCTGAAGAACCGATTATAAATCTTGTAACCGAATTTATGGATAGAAAGTCTAAAAGGAGGTTCAAGATACAAGAAAAGATGAAAATATTTAATTATTTTCAGAATTTTGTGCGATTTCATAATAAAGCCTTTAGTAAAGGATTTTTTTGGAATATTCTTATGTTCTTCGTTGTATTTTTACTTGTAGGCTTCACAACAATTTTGGCGTTTCGTTCAAAGCAATGGCTTGAAATGATATCCGAGGGTATTGCAAGTGTTTTTTGTTTACTGGTTATAATTTGTGCATTTATAAGAAATGCTGTGCTAAAAAGAAAAACGAAAAGACTTTTATGGCAATATTTGTTTAGTATTGTTGATTATGAATTTTGCTTTTTCAAACTTTCTGAAGAAATTGAATATGTGGATCAGAAATTTCGATACATGTATGAAGTTTTGGAAGAAATGGTTATGAGAAAGGCTGTCCTTGTAAAAATAGACGGGAATTATAAGATTGCAGAGGGAAAGACTTTAGCAGATTTACTGAATGTTATGGATGAATATTATTATAAGGATGAAGAGCTATTTACTCCTCAGTTTATTGCAAAAAATATACTAGATTCTAAAGGAAATCCTATCAGGGCAAAGTCTGTAAGTGAATTTCGAAGCCGAAAAAGGGAAGTTGTAGAGTAAAGAGTATCAAAGAGTATGTAAAAGTATTAAAAATTTTTCTATTGTTGCGGCCTGTGCGAAAAGGTTGCGTGCGTTATAAAAAAATACTCCGTATATTAAGGGCATACAGGGAAGACATAGGGCAGTCTTCCCTGTATGCCCTAAATTTTTATCAGGAGAAATATTGTGTTAGAAGAAAAAGAAGTTCTACTGACTCGCAAAGAAATGTGCAGTTATCTCAACATTTGCTTAAGTTGCGTTGACCGATTGGATATTCCAAGAATGAAAATTGGGAGATCGGTTCGTTTTAGAAAATCGGACGTTGATAACTGGCTTTCGGAACACAAAAGCCGTGAATCAAAGCCTGCAGTTGTAACTGTGCGGAGATCGTTGAGGGTAGGGGAGGTGCCATGGCAATAGCATTCGTTCGCGCCAATCCCATCAGCCGGCAGAAAGGGCAGTCTGTTGTAGCAAGTGCCGCATATAGGGCTTGCGAGAAACTGTATGATGAAAGGCGTGAAAAAACTCAGGATTATACAAAAAAAGGCGGTCATATTGACGGCGGCCTGATTCTTCCTGATGGAGTGAAGCTGACGAGGGAAGAACTGTGGAATGCAGTTGAGGCCTTCGAGAAGAGAATTGATGCCAGACTCTCGAAAGAAATTCTAGTCGCGCTGCCTAAGGAACTTTCTGTAGAAGAGAATATTGCACTTTCCAAAGAGATTGCGGTTCTTATTTCCAGGGAGCAGAAGGCGGATGGTCAGGAAGAACAATACTGTGTTGACTGGAACATTCATGAGCCCCATCAAGAGGCTGCAACGGATGAAGATGGTAATTTTCTTCTGGATGAGAACGGAAAAAGGATTCTGGAGAATAACGATAATATCCATCTTCATATTCTTTCGACGGAACGGGCATGGGATTTTGATAAGTCCACTTTTAGGACAAAAAAAGACAGGGACCGGAATTCTAAAGAATGGATGGAAAATATGAAATTAAAGATAGGGGAGTTAATAAACATGCAGTTGCGGGAAAAAGGTGTACAGGAAGTTGATTTCAGGAGTTTTGATGTTCGTAATGAAGAAGCAAAACAGAAAACTGGTAAAGAACTTGAAGCTCCACAGGTTCATCACGGACCTGAAAAAACAAATCTGGACAGAAAAAGACGCAGGAGGATTAACAGAACGAAACGTAACTTAAAAAATGTAAAGGATGAGCTTTCACGAATCCAGAAGAAAGAAAAAGAAAGTTCGAAGATGCCTGTAAATCGTACCCGAACAGAAGCTGCAAAGACAGATTTTTCTGCATGGATCAGAAAGACTCCTGAAAAGGTTGAAGGCATAAAGTCAGTTTCTGGAGAAAAAACTGAGAAATCAGCTCCGGCAGCAGAGGTTACTCCTTCTACAACTGTAAATCCTAAAAAACAGGCAGGTAGTCCGAAAACTATTTCTGTATCTGTTCCGGTACCAGTTGCAAAATCTTCAAAACCGATAGATGCACCAAAGCCTGCTCCTATAAGTTTCCCTGTATCATCTGGGTCTGGTACTTCAAGAAGCGGCTCTGTAAATCAGAATCAGGGGCCAAAAGTTCGTTGCCTGCTTTGTGGAGTAATTGAGTATCCCGAGTGTAAAAAATGCAAATTCCGGGATAAAGAAAATGAAGTATCCAATGATTCAGGATATTCAAGATAAGTGGAGGTTAATATGAATAATGAACTTGAAGATCTGATCATAAACACAAACACAAAAGTTGAAAGACTTGTTGATATTGAAAATCTTCTTGAGAAGGTTGCAAATTCCAAGCCCGAAGTTTATGAAATGAATGCCCGTGATCGGGAAGTTCTTTTGGGTGAAATCAGAAGGTTTACAAATGAGCTTTCTGAAACTCTGAGAAAAGTTTTCGTACAGACGCAGGAGGAGGGCAGGAAGGAACGCCGCTCTCTTACAGAACAGAATCAGCAAATCTTTAATGACTGTATGGATGCAGTTCAGGATGTTTTACAGGATTTTAAAGGTTGCGCCGATTCCTGTAAGGGCCTTGATACCGTCTGCAGAAATACCATTAAAAGTGCAATTGATATGGCTTCTGTACAGAGGGAAATCACACGTACCATTGAATCGACAGTCAAATCAATTCTTGAAAAACAGACTAAAGCAAATGAGCAGGCTGCAATTAAACTTGGTAATACTGGAAAAGAAATTCGAAAAGCCTTCAAAAATTCTGTTCATATTACTTTTGCTATTCCTGCAATGGTGTTGTTACTGTTTTCATACATCAGTGGCATCGGTACGCATAGTTTGTGGGTAAAAAATAATTGCAAAGATGTTTTTGAAAAGTTCTATTCGGATAAATACGAAGCTGAAATTTCAGCACCTTTGAAGCAGGCTCAGACGGAAGCTCAGTCGTATTTGAAGCAGCAGAAATTAGAAGCTGATAAGTATCTTTCAGATACCAAAAAACAGGCAGATGAAGATTTGAAAATCAAAAAAGAGGAATCTGCAAAATACCTGAAAGAGCAGATGGAAGAAGCCCGTAAGAAGGCGAGTGAGGAATTCAATAGAAGAATGGAATTGTACTCCCAGCAGGTCCAGAACTCCGTTGAAAAAAATATTAAAAACCAGAAATCAAAAGGAAAGGAGGACAAGTGATTTATGGAAGAATTTAAAATTAAAAGCCGGAAAGAGTTGGCATCTCTTTCTCAGGAAGAACTAAAAGCATATTACAAAAACTACGAAGATTATCTCAAAGCAAAAATGAAGAAAGAATTACGGGAAAAGGCAGAATACGAAAAAGTTCAGGCTGTGAAGAACAGAAAAAAAATTAATCATGCAATGTACCTCGTAGCCGGAGAACTTTTCAATTCAGAATATGCATTGCCTTTTTTGCAGGACCTTGCAATGAGAACAAGATTTACAAGCCGCCATACCGAGGATCTTAATCTTCTGATGGAAGCAAAAGGTTTAGCTGGTGTGGTAAAGTTTATTCCGTGCTCTGTTACAAAAAAAGAACAACAGGAAAGTCAGACAGAGTAGGGTAGGTTGAGTATAATAAAGCCAGGTGAGTGAGTAGAACCTTAGTGTTAGGATTTTGAAAACTCGTTTGGCTTTTTTTCGTAGGAAAAAAAGGAAAGGCGCAATACACATTCTTCGAATGTATTGCGC
>JAILKG010000156.1 GCA_024693915.1 Treponema sp. | reverse complement strand
ACTGCTGGAATTTTTCAAATCTTCCGGACAAATCTGAAGCTTCAGGCGGTAAACAGAGCCCTTTGGAAAAGCCCCGTCTTCGCTCTGGCATAAAGATACATAGCTTGAAGAGAAAATTGGGTATGGGATTCCGCTGCAGTCTGTAAGTGGTGTCATTTGTGTTGCTCCTTCTTATAGTTTCAAATATCGAGTTTTATATGTTTTACATCAAAATTGGCTACCGGTAGCGGCCTGCGGGTTTAAATATTCTCTAGTTTCCGGTTAAATCTTTCTTGCTATAGATGGCTGCCCTGGCCGCAGAATCGGCAATGTCGCTCATGCTCAAGGTGCCCCTTTCCCTTTTTTCAGCCAGAGCTTCATCCTTTTTCCATGCGCACAAAATGCCACGGCTGGAGTTTACCGTGCCGCCGCATTTTTCAAGCAGGGTGCGGGCAATTTCTGCCGCTCCTCCCTGGGCTCCGTATCCCGGAATCAAAAAGAAGGTTTCCGGATAGCGGTCCCGGAGAATGCGTGCGTCTTCCACCTGGGTTGCCCCCACAACGGCACCGATGGCACCGCAGGTCTGGCTTGAGTAAGAGTCATAGCCAGCCTTAAATTCCTGGTTGATTTTTGCAATCTGATCGCCTACACGGTCAAGCAAAAGACCTCCAGCCTTCAGTTCCTGGTGTTCAATGTCCTTCATGCCGGGGTTAGATGTGCACAAAAGAACAAAAGCGCCCTTTCCTCCTTTTTCAGGGGCGGCGTAAGAAGTAAATGGAAGCAGTGTATCAAAACCCATGTATGGATTTATTGTGATGATGTCAGTTTCAAAATCCCCGGTAAAATGAGCCCGGGCGTAAGCGTCTGCAGTGGCGGCAATGTCACCCCGTTTGATGTCGCTTATGGCAATCAGTCCTGCTTCACGAACAGCCTTTAAGGTTTCAGCATAAACTTTCATGCCCTTTAAGCCCATTGCTTCGTAGTAGGCAATCTGAACCTTGCAGCAACAGGCGCTTTTTTCACTTGTGATGCGGCGGATTATTTCTTTGTTATAGGTTAGAACGGCTTCTTCCCCAGAGCCAACAGATTTAATAACTGATTCTGGAAGATAGGACGGATCAGTGTCCAAGCCAACGCATAAAGGTCCGTTTTTTACGGCCAGATTCTGCAATTCCTGCATTTTGTGTACTGTAATCATGCTTATAATATACTGGTAACTTTAAAAAATTGCTATATATTGCAAAAAATGGCAGGTTAAAGATTTTTTTATAATTTTTGGCGCATCCCCAAAGACATTTTTGTTTCTCTTTTGCGGTTTGCCGGCCAGGCTTACAGGCAGCAAAGACCTGGCTCTTTGTCCGCTTTTTTTGTCTTTGGGGTCGGGCCTTCCATACTTCCCTAGCCGGTCACCGTCCTCGCCGGAAAAATATTCCGGCTGCGGTCGGTTCAGGCAAGTTGCTTAAAACAACTTGCCTTCAGTATTCCACGCCCTTGCGCGTTTTTTACAGGTTATTCTTCTGTATATTCTACAATGGTCCAGCTTGATGGAACAGTAGAGTCAGCTTTGCTTATGTTTTCCCAGTTAGAATAATATTTTACTTTTAGAGTTCCACTTATGGTCTGAGAGAGCCATAATGACATAGAATAATTATCGAAGTTTTCTGCAAAACATACTAGCTCGTTCAGAGAATTACATTTGTAAAACATTTCCATATAGCAACTATCTGTAAGTGTTTCTGCCGGTAAAAGAGGCGCCTTTGTAAGGGCAGAACATCCGCTGAACATTTCCCGATAGCAGTCATCTGCAAGTTCTGTAGCCGGTAATACTTCTGGAACATTTTCAAGCATATCACAGCCGGAGAACATGCCTTTATAACAGCCGTATGCCAGATATATTGCAGGAAGATCTGGTGCGTTAACAAGAGAACTACAGTTAGCGAACATCAGTTCATAGCAGCTATTTGCAAGTTTTTCATCTTCTTTTGTTCCTGCAGGCAGGGCAGGGGCCTTTGTAAGGCTTGTACATCCGCTGAACATATTGGCATAGCAGTTGTTTCCTAAGTGTACTGCATTTAAGTCAGGTGCTTCTTCTAGAGAAGTGCAGTTATGGAACATAGCATTGTAAGAAGCAGCCAGAACAATGTCTGCCGGTAATTCAGGGGCGCTCTTTAGTGCAGAGCATTCTTCAAACATATATGCATAACACCAGCTGGCAAGGTTTTCTGCAGGAAGTTCAGGTGTGCTTTCAAGTGCGCTGCACTTTTGGAACATACCTTCATAGCAGGACATTGCAAGAGTTTCTGCAGGTAATACAGAAGGTGCCCTTGTAAGGCCTGTACAACCGTTGAACATGTCCTTGTAGCAGTTTGCAGAAACTTCTGTTGCAGGAAGAAGAATTTCTCTTGCAGCCCAAGTGCTTTCTGAACTGCTTTCGTTTATAAGGTGGGTGTTATCCTTAAACAATTCTCTAAAGGCATTTTCTTTAACTTTATTTACTTTGTCGTAGTCTTTCTGCAAAAGGCTCATTACGTTTCCGTAAACATAGCAGTTCTGGTCAAAGTTAATGTTCATATAAACATCATCTGTATTTCCATAATTGTCTAAGCTTTCAGTAACACTTGCATAAAGTATAATTTCAGTATCTGCGGGAAGTGTGGTTGTAAATACATTTTCTTCATTTCCGTTTATAGGAGATGAAGTGTTTCCTATTTTGTAATACAGACCAGTCCATGGATTAGTGATTGTAAGTGTTGGGCTTTCTGCAGTTGTCATAATTGTAAGGGGAGCAGATGTCCATTTTGCATACAGTTTTATGTCCTGGGCCATGCCCTCTGTGCTTGTTACTGCTTCTCCTGAACAAGCTTCATCTGTGTACCAGCCGCCAAAAACAAAGTTATCGTTTTTAACCAGGAGCTTTGGAAAGTCCTTTGTTTCAAAGTGAGAATAAGAACCCGGTGCACTGTCTGTTACAATGTGAACCAGCTTGTTGTTCAAAATATACTGGATTGTAAATTCTTCAAGGCTTTCAACAGTTTCTGAAGAAGTGCTTTTGTGTCCGGCAATAATGTTCAGATATTCTGTGTGCATTCCAAGACAGGTAGCAGGAATTTCGCTGGCTCTTGAAGAAATTTCTGTGTAAGGTTTTTCTGCATACAGATAGAAAACAGCCTTGTAGATTCCTTCTTCAAGGTTTTCTTCTGTGTAAACTCCGGCCTTTTCTGTAACAGGGATTGTTTTTTCTTCTGCTACGTTTTCTCCTGTGCTTCCGTCTGCATTCACCTTGTAAAGATTTGCTTTAATAAAGTTTATCCCTTCTGGAAGTGTAAGGCTTACTTCTGCAGAACCTTTTTGGCCGGAAGCTGTTTCTCCTTCAGCCTTTTCAATTCCATTGAATGTAAGTGTGAAGCTAAGATTGTTTTCTTCATCCCTTTTGATTCGTGTGTTCACTGCATCTGATACCCAGAGTCCTGACTGGCATTTTGCTTCAAGGGTAAATTCCCAGTGGCCACAAGGAACTATGATTTCTGACTCCTGCAGCACCTGGTAAGCACTTTTTTCTTCATTGCCATTTATTGTGGCAAAAGTTTTCTGGCTTCCGGTGGTGGTAAAAGTTTTATCATCAATTTCAATTCCCTTCAGTTCAAATTCTGTAAAATCTTCCAAAGTAATTTCCGGGTCAGCAGCGCGGGAAGAAGTTACAGTGACCTTTACTTTTGCATTTTTGGAAGAGTCTGCTGCATCACCAATGGTCTGCAGGTTTCCGCAGGAAAAAAGCCCTGCTACCATAAGGGAACTAAGTCCCAGTATTATATATTTAAAAAGTTTTTTCATATTTCCCTCTCTAGTTTGTGCTTCTTGGCTTACTGATTGAAATAGAAGAAGAATAAATTCTTCCATTTACAATGCTCTTTACTGAAATATGGTGCATGCTGCCCTGTTTCCAGCTGTATGTCTCAATGGAGATAGTACCTTCGTTTTCGCTTCCAACCTTACCAACAGTCAGCCAGCTTGCATCAGCAAATTCAGAAAGCGCTTTTCCGTCAATTTCCCAGATAAAGTCAGAGGCTGGAATTTTCAAGTCGGTATTAACAGAAAGAAGGTGTTTAGAAGAGTTTATGTTTCCCGCTGGGGTATCTTTGATAGTGTATTCTTTGCTTCCTGTTTCTATGGTCAGTTTTGCAGTAATTGGTGTCCACTGGGCATACAAAACCAGGTCCTGGTCTTCCATAGTAATATTGAGATAGTCCCAGGCATCAGGAGTATATGTGCTTCCTCTTCCGTCTGCTTTTGTGTTCCAGCCTGCAAAGTTGTAGCTTGGGCGGTCTTCAAGAAGGGCAAGAAGCTCTTCTTTTGCACCGAATCTTGTGTTTATTGGTTCTGAAATATCTTCCGGAAGGTCGATTTCATCTTCCCCTGCATTTGCGTAAAAAGAAATTGTGTGGGCATTTCGCTTGTAGTAGATAAATACTCTAGTATATCGTTCATCTTCTGATTTATTTGGATTTGGGGCATTGATTGTTTCCTGTTCAAAATCCAGTACTGTAAAGCCCGGAATTTCAAGAGCTTTAGCCTGAGTCTGACCACCGGTTGTTCCTGTAAGTTCTTCAGTTTTATCTGTATCAAATTCATAGAACATGAGATTTTCACTTCCATCTGCCGGCTCAAAATAGTGGTAAACAATGTATTTTGTGTCGCTGGCAGGCTCCCAGATTGCGTAGAGAGTAACCCAATCACTCTGGCCATACATCTCTTCTGTTAGGGTAATCTTTTCTTTGTTCTGATAGCTCTGACCACTTCCGTCTCTTTTTGTATTCCATTCCTTAAAATTGTAGCCTGAAACAGAAAAAGCGTTTTCTGTAAGGCTTATTTCTTCATTTTCGTATGACTTGATGCTGTCCATAGAACCTGTGGTATAGCTATCAGTCGGCTGGTTTCTGTTAAAGCCAATCCAGCATTCCTTTGGCTTTGGAGTTTCTCCGCCTTCTGGATCGTCTCCTGAATCTTCACTTCCGCCCTGGCCTTCGCCTCCAGTTCCCTGCTGACCTTCACCGCCGGTTTGTCCTTCCTGACCTTCACCGCCGGTCTGTCCTTCCTGGCCTTCTCCGCCAGTCTGACCGCCCTGACCTTCGCCGTCGTTTCCTTCTCCTGATTCACTTCCGCCTTCCTGTCCTTCTCCTTCGTTTCCTCCCTGATTTCCGGAGTCGTTCTGGATTTTCTTAAAGCTGGCAGAAACAGTTACATTGCTTGCAGGCATAATAAAGGTGCCTTCTGTAGCAGTACTAACATTTACTGTGATTGCATTGCCGCCTGCATCTTTACCGCTGAATGAATCCAGCTGGTAATCCTTATCAGGAAGAGCTGTAAGTGTAACCAGAGCACCCTCTCTTACGCTGAAAAAATTTGCGGTAACAGAACCATTTTCTATATTGCTGTCAATTTGAATGCTGTAAAACTGTTCTTCAGTTGTATTGTCTGTTTCATCCGTCAGACATCCTGAAAATGTGATTAAAAATGCGGCTGTAAGAAATGCCCAAAGTAATTTCGGAACAGCCCTGAATAGATTTTTCATAAATCCCCCTAATTGTGTTTTTAAACACTTCATTCTAGCATGTAAATGGGCAGGCTGTCGTTAGTAATTATTTAACTTTTTCTGTAGTGGTTTTTATATTACATATATACACTTAATTTCGCGTTTTATAGTTTCAACTTCAAAATTGGCTTACGGTCACTATCTCGTGGTTGCAAAATCGCGCAGTACTGCGCTATGCGCTGCTTGTGGCAAGGGAACCATTTATGGTCAGCCCGTATACGGTCAGCCCTTCAAAAAATTTGACATTTGACACTTGTTGGATGATAATTTTCTATAATATAAGGATTTCTTATGGCTGAGAGCAAAACAATTGATGAAGATTTTATGAAGAAGGTGGAAATTCTTCAGATGCAGAGGGATTTTTACAAGTCTCTGCTGGATACCCTTCCCTTTACAGTTTTTGCAAAGAATAAAAAAGGCGAATACGTTTACGCAAACAACTTCTGCAATAAAATAAATGGTTTTGAAAATGACGATTTAATCGGAAAAACAGACAAGGATATTCTGAACGAATCCAATCTTGTGGCTGATTTTGAGGAATCGGACAGGTGCGTTCTGGAAGAGCGGAAAAGTTTTGTGCGCCTTATGCCTCTTTATATCAATAAGGATTTTGTTTACCAGTATATGCTGAAAGAACCTTTGGTGGACAAAAACGGTGCCCTGGTAGGTGTTACCGGCGCTGTTATTCCGGAATCCTTTGGCTATGAAAGGCAGCTTTTTGACAACAAAAACGGCATTCTTTTTGACTACATTCTGGAAAACGAAAAGATAATCATTCTGCGGGAACATCCGGATTTTCCTGCTTTTTCTAAATCTGACCTTACCCTTCAAAAACTCCTTAAGGACGATGTTTTTTTTGAAGATACTGCCCGCACTCTGGATAATGCCATCAGCCGTTCCATTGTTGGCGATATGCCGGTTCACCTGATGATTAAGCTTTTTGACAAAAACAAAAGGCTTCGCTTCTGCAATCTTACTTTAAGTTGTTTCTTTGACAAGGATAAAAAGCCTTTTAGAATTTCAGGAATTCTTACTCCTCTGGAAGAAGAAAAAATTGTCAGCGAACAGCTTAAGATTGAAACCGATAATGCAAAGTGGCAGTTTATTCTGCTGGGAAAAACTCATTTTGATCTGGCCATCTATGTGAATGCAGATAGCGATTACTACTATATAATCCATGCCCTTCCTGAGTTTTCCAAGATAAAAGTAACTGGCACAATCAGGGAACTTTTAAAGGAGTTTATGGGACGTTTCTGCACAAAGGATGTGGATGTTCTTAAAGGAATTTCAAAGGCTATAACCAATCCCCGTTATTATCCAAGGAATTTTAAGCAGCGGAATTTCCGTTTTTCCAATGACAACGGCAAGCTTAAGTGGAAAACTTACAGAATTGACCGCTACAGAAAGGAACTGGGGGATGGTTTTATCTTTACCATTAGCGATGTGAACGATATTGTCAGGGACATTTCTGAAAAGGACAACTCTCTGGATTTCACCAATCTTACCGATATGCTGGCAACTGTAATTGAGTTCAGAAATCTGGAATCTGAAGAGCATATTTACAGGGTGCGCCAGTTTACAAGAATTCTTTTGAATTATGTGAACAGGGTTTACACCAATGTTTCTTTTACAGAAGACGAAATTGCCGATATTTCTGTAGCTGCTTCTTTTCACGATATAGGAAAAATTACCATTCCGGATACTATTCTTTTAAAGCCGGGAAAGCTTACGGAAGAAGAATTCGAGGTTATTAAGACCCATACTACAAGGGGCTATGAAATTCTTGACGGTCTGGAAAAGAATGTGAACGACAGGGTTACTGCCTACGCCAAGGAAATCTGCCTGCACCACCACGAACGCTGGGATGGAAAGGGCTATCCGGAAGGGCTGGCTGGCGATGCAATCCCTCTTGAAGCTCAGGTGGTTTCTTTAGCCGATGTTTTTGATGCTCTTACCAGCGAAAGGTGCTACAAAAAGCCCTACAGTTATGAAACGGCTTACGAAATGATTTTGAACGGTGATTGCGGGGCCTTTTCTCCAAAACTTCTGGAATGCTTTAAAAAAGCCCGCCGCCTGATTCTGGAGCACGCAAAACTCAGCCGTAAAGAAGCTTTTGATAATAATTTGAAGAATAACTGATATTTCAAATAGTGTTTTTATAAATTTGTGTAAGTGTTTTTTTTGTTTTTGCGACGCGTTAAAGGCGGAGTATGTTCATTTAAGGAGGATTTTTTATGAAATTAAAGTCTTTGTTTTTTCTTTTTGCCCTGATTTTTTCTTTTTCCCTTGTTTTTGCAGAAGAAGTTGAGGTGAATGGAGAGGGGCCTGCTGCCACAAGTTCTTCCGGGGCAGGTGAGTCTAGCGCTTCCGCCCTGGACGGGCTTTCTTTTAGACTTGTTACTGATTTTGCCTATTATCCAGAATCTGCTTATGTTGCGGGGGGCGACCACTTTGCTCCCATAACCGGTCCTTTCAGCGGAATAGAGGCCAGGGTTACAGGCTGGGCAGATTATGAAATTGCAACTCCTTTGGGCCGGCACTGGCTTGTAAATGATGCCAATGTTAAATTTTCCGGGGGAATTGAACTTTCTCCGGTTACTGTAATTTCCATGCTCCAGTGTAATTTTACTCCCCTTCCTTTTCTGATTTTCGGAGCAGGAGCTTCCTTTGGTGCCGGCTGGAACATAGGTCCTTTTGGTGGTTTAAGAATTCTTGATCAGGAAAAGGTTGAATATAAGGATTATAATACTTTTAAGAATAATTTTTACGATTTCTGGCTGCAGGGTACTTTCCAGTTTGATACAGGCGCCATCTGGAATGGAGACTGGACCCATGTTGTAATGGTGGCTTCTTACAAGGCTTTTTATGAAGGTCTGACTTTTACTTCTAACGATGAAATCTGGCAGTGGCGAACTACCATGAATAAGGCCAACGGCTGGCAGTGGGCGGCTGAAGGAATTCTTGCCTATCAGATGCCTCTTGTGCTAAAGAGGGCGGGCCTGATTGCTGATTTTACCGGCCACTACGATTCTGCTGACTATGCGAACTTTCCTGAATGGGGCGGAGATTTTACCACAATCGACATTATGCCTTTTACCCAGTTCCAGTTTGGAAAAAAAGACAGCCTGCTGGCTTTGCTCTATTTCAGGACCCGCCACAGCTTTGTTCAGGAACATGAGGAAGAAATTGAAGAGCCTTTCCTTACCCATTCCGGAAGCGAGTGGTTCTTCCGCCGTATAGCCCTAAGCTGGACTCACAGTTTTTAATAGCCCCGTAAAAGGGGACCTATCCATGGCGTCCCGGACAAAATTGTAAATTTTTCCTTATGTCTCCGGGTGCCGGCTAAGTCAATATAGCCTGCCTTTTGAGCCTGGGTGATGCCAGGGTGATTTGCCCTGCTTTTTAGGGAAAGTCAGACTTCTTAAGTCCAATCGCTTTATTTTTTTTTGAAAAAACTATAATATTCTCCTGCTCAGTAAAGGAAATCAGGTGAAAATCCTGAACTAGGCGAGTAACTGTAAAAGGAAATGACAGTCTTTTTGAAAGTCGCTTTACCGGAAAAAGGAGAAGCGTCTGGGACAGGTCAAAATCCATAAGTCAGAATGCTTTACTGTGCGCCGGAATTTAGAAACGCTAAAATCCGTGCCTTTCGTATGAAACGGCAAACTTTTTTGGAAATCACTCATCGCCCTGA
Organism: Treponema sp.; assembly: GCA_024693915.1. Taxonomy (GTDB): domain Bacteria; phylum Spirochaetota; class Spirochaetia; order Treponematales; family Treponemataceae; genus Treponema_D. The sequence continues at coordinate 2,902 of JAILKG010000156.1, read as the reverse complement.
TTTCCGGAGAATATTATGAAAAGCACAAAGCTTTCTCTTTTTAGCGCAAAATCTGCGCTCCTTTCCCTTTTGGTTTTATTTGTTTTTTCTTCTGCATTTGTAGGCTGTAAACAGGCTGATGATGAAGATGATTTAAATCTTGCTTACCGCCAGCTTACAGCTGATGATGCCATTGCAAATGTAAAATGGGCTGATGATTATACTCCCTGGAACAACTATGATTCTACCTATGATTGTCGTATTACTCCTTCTTTTATTGAAACTGCCAGCTATGGAAAACAGGAAGGAAAAATCTATATTGTAAAAATTTCTGAAACATCGGGATATATCTACTATCAAATTAAGGATACAAGTTCTTTTTCATATTCAAATAAAGAAGCTTCATCATATCTGGATAAATGGTATGGACTTTATTACGAAAAACTTGAGGCTGATAAAGTAACAATGTGTGATGCATTACCAAGTTTTGAACCATCTGATCCAGTTACTTATAAAATAGCTGATTATCACTGTGCAGATTCCCTGGAAGATGCTGTAAAAAATATTACAGTTGAAAATGGATATTTTGAAAATACTACTCCTTTTGACAAAGTAACAGAATAGAAATTAATTCGGTGGCTTTGTTTTTTGAAAAGGCCACCGTTTTTTTTTATGAAAAAAATTAAAAAATCTCTTAAACAAATATTTTTCACACTAGTAATTTGCTTTTCCGGGGTTTTAGGGGCGGAGCAGCTTGCTGGGGAGCCCCTAGGAGAGGGGGTAGCGGACAAGACCGCAGCGAGCGAAGTGCCTGTGGAAGGCAGGAGCGAGGGAGGACTTGGAAGCGAGGGGGAGACTTCCCCCACCCAAAGTGAAAAAATAACAGAATCAAAACTTCCTCATCTTTATACCTATCTTGATTCTCCGGTGGTGGAGCAGAGGGAGGTTTTTACCAGTGACGAAATTGAAAAAATGCACGTTCCGGACCTGCCCTCACTTTTTCAGGCTTCTGGAATGCAGATTCTTTCTTACGGTTCCTACGGGCTGGAGCAGAAACCTTCTATCCGCGGTTTTACAGACGAAACTGTCCGCGTAATTGTGGACGGGATTTGCGTAAACAACCCTCAGTACGGCACTTTTGATTTTACTTCCCTGAATGTGAACGACATTGAAAAAATTGAGATTGTCCGGGGCGGTTTTACTGAAAGTGTAAGTGGTGAGGGGGCGGTTGCCGGAGTAATCTACATTCAGACAAAAAAACAGTCCCTGGGGCATAATTTTTCTTCCGATGTGTTTGCCAGGACTTTTTTTAACCAGGCTCTTCCTCTTGATGGGCTGGGAACTGCTTTTGGTTACGACGGGGAATTTTCTCAGAACACTTTTTTTAAGGTGAGGGTGAAGGCCTGCGAGGCTCAGAACCGCTATTTTTATAAGAACTACCGGGGAAAAAGTGTGGAGAGGGAGCATTCTGACGTTTATGACGGAAACATTTCTTCCAGTTTGAGCCATTATTTTGGAAACGGAAACAGCTGGACGCTAAGCGATATTGCCTACGCCGGCTACAAAAATACTCCTAACAAGGCTAACTCCAAGGCCTGGGGACTTCAGGAAGATTACAACAATAATCTTTCTTTTAATATGTTCCTTCCAAAATTGCTGAATGTGTGCAAGTTTACGGTAAGTTCCACCTGGCTTTGTTCCAATCGCTTTTATCAGGAAAATGCCCAGGGCTTTGAGGAGGCAAGTAAGCATTTTTTGAATTCCGGGCTTCTTTCAAGCGAAGCGGATTTTTATGGCAGCAAACATTTTAGGGGAAATGCAGGATTTTCCTTTAATGTGGAAGCCCTGGATTCTACCAATGATGGAAAGCACATTCTTTTAAGCGGACTTTTAAAGGCTTCTCCAAAAGTTATATTTAATAGAAATTTTTCAATGAGCCTTCCCCTTGCCTTTAAGTTCAGCGGGGAAAATACTGCTTTTGTACCAAAAGTGGGCTTTTCGGCAAATTTTTCTGACCTGAAATATTTTCCCCTTGAGATTCTTTTGTGCGGCTACAGGATGATTCAGTTTCCAATTATGGACGACCTTTACTGGGCGGACAGCGGCTATGCCTGTGGAAATCCTGATTTGAAGCCGGAAGAGGGCTGGGGGGCAGAGCTTACATTCAATCTGAAAAATAAAATTTTACCCCTTTCGGTGGCTTTTTACACTAATTATTACGAGCAGAAAATTCAGTGGGCAAATGATGGCGTAAAGTGGACGCCTATGAATGTGGCTTCCGCTTTTTATGCCGGCCTGGATGCATCCTTTAAGCAGACTTTTTTTAGAATCCTTACGATTCGTGGAAACTTTGAATATCTTTACAACCAGCTTCTTGATGAATCTAATCCCTACACCTACAAAAAGCGTATTATGTGGACTCCGGATATTGTGGCTTCTCTGGTGGCTCATCTGGAACTTTCTTTTGTAAATCTTAGTCTGGAAGCAAACTACACGGGAAAGCGCTATACTTCCAATTCCAATTTATATGCGGTGGAGCCCTACTGGCTTTTGAACGCAGGGGCGGAGTTTACCCTGTGGAAATACGCAAGACCTTATGTGAGGGTGGAAAATCTTCTGGATAAGGAATATGTTTCTGTGCCGGATTACCCTATGCCGGGAATCAGTTTTACCTTTGGTGTCAAATGTAAATGGTAAAAACGGGCAAGGGGCATGGAAGGGGCGAAGGGCCTGGCCCTGAAGCCGCGGGAGGAGCCTTGAAAAGGCGACGACTGCCGACCGTGAGGGTAGCCTGGAATGACCCGGTTTTTGCGAAAGCAAAAATGCCCCCATTGGGTTCTTTATGTCTGCCTTTACAAAGAGGGCAAAAAATATTTTAATGGGGCTATGGCAAATATTACTTTTAAAAGAAACGATTACATCA
>JAILKG010000150.1 GCA_024693915.1 Treponema sp. | reverse complement strand
AAAATCAGAAGCAGAAATGCTTACTCGCCTTACAGAGCGTTACAAGGACAACAAAAATATTGAATGGGACTACGAAAGACAGAATATTTATTCCCTTAAAAAAGCTGACATTATGATTTCTGATTTTTCGGGAATTATTTTTGACTACACCTTCCTATGCGACAAACCTGTAATGTACGTAAATGCAGATATGGATCTTCGACCTTACGATGCATACGATCTGGAAAAACCACTCTGGCAGTTTGAAATCTTAAAGAAAATGGGAATTGAACTAAAAGAGGAATACTTTGATTCAATCAAATCTGTAATTGAAAATGCAAGCGACAGCGCTGAATTGAAGGAAGAGCGCAAAAAGGCAAAGGAACAGGCCTGGATGTACGAAGGAGAAGCCGGAAAACGAATTTGCGATTATATGATTGAAAAATTAAAATCAATTGAAGAAACAGAAGTTAAGGATTAAAATAAAATATGCTTTATAACATCATAATTTCTCCAATTGAGCTTTTAATCGATTGGGTATTTTTGTTCATCTCGCGAAAATTTGCTTCCCTGGGAGTAATCACTGCAGTTTTTGGAGTAAGCCTTGCCATGAATTTTATGGCGCTTCCAATATATAACATTGCAGATAAAATTCAGGAAAAAGAAAGAAATATCTCAAAAAAATTAAGTCGCCAGATAAAGCGCATAAAAGAAACTTTCAAGGGCGATGAACAGTTTATGATGATTCAGGCATATTACAGGGAAAATAATTATCATCCCTTGTATGTTTTAAGAAGTTCTCTTTCAATCTTAATTGAACTTCCCTTTTTTATCGCAGCATACCACTATTTGAGTCATTGCGATGCCTTAATCGGTTCATCTTTCTGGATTTTTAAAGATTTAGGTTCTGCAGACCATATTTTCTCTTTTAATCTTTGGAATGGAAAAGTGTTTTATGTAAACATTCTTCCAATCTTAATGACTCTCATAAACTTTGTTTCCGGTGCAATTTATACGAAAGAAGCTCCTGCAAAAGAAAAGATTCAGCTTTATGGTGTTGCAATAGTATTTCTGGCACTTCTCTACAATTCACCAAGCGGACTTGTAATTTACTGGATTTTAAACAATCTCTTCAGTCTTTTTAAAAACATCGTCCTTAAAATGAAAAAGCCGGGATTATTTGCTCACGCTTTTATAACGGTTCTTCTTTTCCTTGCAACATTTTTCTATTTCAGATTTATGCCTGACACAAAAATCTGGAAAAAAGAAATGATGCTTTTTATAGCATTGATCTTTGCATTTTTCCCACTGATTTTAAAGGGCATAAAAAACATTGAACAGAAATACTTAAAATTAGGCGAAGATTTTTATAAAAACACGAAAACTCTTTCGATTTTTATTTTTTCAAGCCTTTCTTTAACACTTCTTCTGGGATTTGTTCTTCCTTCAAGTTTGATTTCCTCTAGTCCGGAAGAATTTTCATTTTTAGGAAATACGGAAAATCCTCTTAGCTACATAAAAAACACATTTTTCATTTATTTTGGATTGTGTTTTTTCTGGCCAACGGTAATTTATTTTATGTTTGGAAAAAAAGTGCGCTTTTATGAAACATTACTTTTCTTTTCCCTTGTAATATGCACAATTCTAAACGTTTACGTTTTCAAGGCAAATTACGGATTTACGGACGCCCTTTTAAAAATCGAAAATGACCTTTACGCAGTTCCTAAACTTTATTTTGTCCTTCCTCTCTTGATTTTTGCCCTGTCTTTACTGGCACTTTTATTCATTCTAAAATTTAAAAAGCAAAAATTCATACCACTGATTTTATTTGCTGTTTGTTTTTCTGAATTTTCCCTTTCAATATATAAAATATCTTCTATAAGGAAAGAATATACTCAGATAAAAATACATCACAATGAAAAAATTGCAGGTGAAGATAAAGAGAAATTAGAAAAAGTTTTTAATTTTTCAAAAAATAAGAAAAATGTACTTGTGATTTTCCTTGATAAGGCGATTTCTTCATTTTTCCCGAATATTTTAGAGCAGTTTCCAGAACTTAATAAAAGCTTTGAAGGTTTTACCTACTATCCCAATACATTAAGCTTTGGAAATCATACGGCATTTGGTTTTCCTCCAATTACAGGAGGCTATGATTATGACCAGATTCACATGAACGCAAGAAGCGATGAGCTTTTAAAAGATAAACACAACGAAGCCATGCTGGTCCTACCACGGCTTTTTTTGGATAAAGGATATGAGGTAACCTACACAGATCCATCAATTCCAAATTATAAATGGAGCGGTGATTTTACGGCTTTTAAAGATTACCCGGAAATCAAAGTAACAGAATTAACAGGAAAATATTCAAAAAAATACGAGCAGGAAAAAGAACTTTCAGGAACAAGCAACATTGATCAGATTTGCAGAACTCAAATGGTAAATTACTGTTTTATGGAAGGACTTTACCCTCTTTTACGGGATATTTTTCATAAAACAGTAAGGGCCACAACCGAAGATGAAGATAAATTTATCGGATATCTTTCAGCCCTTTATTATTTACCGGAAATAACTTCTTTTGAAAGCGAAAAACCTACCTTCACCTTTTTAGAAAACGATACTCCTCATAATCCGGTTTTTCTTTCATACCCTGATTATGAAAAACCTTCTAAAAAATATAAAAATCAGACCGGCACTTACAAAGCCATAAATGATTTTGACGCTCTTGATTATCACGGAAATGTTGCAGCATTAAAACAGGTTGGAAAATACCTTGATTTTCTGAAAGAAAATGGTGTTTACGATAATACAAGAATTATTTTAGTATCAGATCACGGATACTACCACGTGTACGATAAATTCAAGAGTTTTAAGGGACTTTCTCCAACAATTCCTGCAAGTTTTAATCCTCTTTTCCTTGTTAAAGATTTCAATTCTAAGGGAAATCTTAAAACTGACGAAAAACTGATGTCAAACGCTGATACCCTGTTTTTTGCAAAGGAAGGCTTAAATCTTTCCGATAAAAATCCATTTACAGGAAAAACTTTTGAACAAAGGAAAGATAACGGAATTACAGTCTGGCAGGCATATAATGAAGAAGGAAACATCGTAAACATCCGGGATAAAACTCAATTTACGCTGAAACAGGGCTGGACAGTAAAAGACAACCTTTTTGAAAGCGAAAACTGGAAAAGCGTTACCTACGATGAATATTAAATGAAAATTAAACCAGCATTAAATGCTTATTGAAATAAAGCGAATATATCGAAATAATATAAGATACTAAATTTAGGGAGTAAATTATGCCAAAAACAGTCTATCTTGGAATTACAGGCGATATCATTCATCCAGGAATTATCAACATTATTAATGAGGGAGCAAAACTTGGGGAACTTACAATCGGTCTATTAACAGACAGCGCTATAGTTTCCCACAAGCGACTTCCCTACCTTACTTACGAGCAGAGAAAAACTGTTGTAGAAAGCATTAAGGGAGTTTCCAGAGTTGTTCCCCAGGAAGACTGGAGCTATGTTCCAAACCTTAAAAAATATAAGCCGGATTACATCATCCACGGCGACGACTGGAAAAGTAACTACTTAAATCACATCCGGGATCAGGTTTTTGAAGTAATGAAGGAATGGGGCGGTCAGGTTGTAGAAATTCCTTATACCCAGGGAATTAATTCTTCCGCCCTTGCAGACAACGCTTCTTCCATCGGAACAACTCCAGATGTTCGCCGCGCTACCCTTCGCCGTCTTATTGCAGCTAAAAAAATTGTCCGCATTATGGAAGCCCACTCAGGACTTTCCGGACTTATAGTCGAAAATGCTGAGGTTGAAAAAGAAGACGGAATCCACCGCTTTGACGGAATGTGGTCTTCTTCCCTCACCGACTCCACTTCCAAGGGAAAACCTGATATCGAAGCCGTTGACCTTACTACCCGTATGCATTCCCTTACCGATATTCTTGAATGCACCACAAAACCAATCATCTACGACGGGGATACAGGAGATATTCCTGAACACTTTGTTTTCACTGTGCGAACTTTGGAAAGAAACGGAGTTTCTGCTGTAATCATCGAGGACAAAAAAGGACTTAAAAAGAATTCACTTTTTGGAACTGAGGCAAAACAGGTTCTTGCCACAGAAGAAGAATTCTGCGAAAAAATTGCCGCCGGAAAAAAAGCTCAGGTCACAAAAGACTTTATGATTATTGCCCGCATTGAAGAAATTATTGCAGGCTACAGCGTTGACGAGGCCATCAAAAAGGCATTTGCCGCAGTTCGTGCCGGTGCCGACGGAGTTATGATTCATTCCAAGGACAAGAGCGGCATGGATATCAAAGAATTCTGTCAGAAATTCCGGGCAGAATACAAAAATATTCCTATTGTTCTGGTTCCTACCACCTACAATCAGTTTACAGAGGACGAGCTTGCTTCCTGGGGAGCTAATATCATAATTTACGCAAACCATATGCTTAGGGCTAGTTATCCTGCCATGGTAAAATGTGCAGAAACAATTCTAAAAGCTGAGCGAAGCCTTGAAGTAAACGATATCTGCATGCCAATTAAGCAGATTCTGGAACTTATTCCGGGGACTAAGTAAGAGGGCGTTCCCGCCTGTCTAGGGCCAGGCGGTCGGGCTATCCGGCCTTCCGCTATCGCTTCATTCCTTCGCTGCGCTCCGGAACGGCCCCTGGCCGGGCCTTCTATCCCTAACGCTGTAAGCTCGTAGGCAAGCCATCGGGGCTCTTCGAATCCCTAACGCTGTAAGCTCGCAGGTAAGCCATCTGGGCTCTTCGGGTCCCTAACGCTGTAAGCTTCGCAGGTAAGCATCGGGGCTCTTCGGATCCCTTACATAAAGATAATAACTATTTTTGGAGAAACAATTGATTAGACCATCATACTTTTACGACCTATTAATTAAAAATGGCAGTGATTTTTTTGCAGGTGTTCCTGATTCACTTTTAAAAAATTTTTGCGCTTATGTTACAGACAATGCTCCTGCAGAAAATCATATAATTTCTGCAAATGAAGGAAGTGCCACAGGGCTTGCAACAGGCTATCACCTTGCAACTGGTAAAATTCCTGTTATCTACATGCAGAACTCCGGCCAAGGAAACATGGTAAATCCTCTTATGTCAATCGCCGACCCGGATGTTTATTCAATTCCTATGCTTATAATTATCGGCTGGCGGGGAGAACCTGGAGTTCACGATGAACCTCAGCATGTAAAACAGGGAAAAGTAACCTGTGACCTTCTTGATGCAATGAAAGTTCCTTATCAGGTTTTAAGCGACAAAGAAGAAGACCTTCCGTCTCAGTTTGAAAAAGCCTACAAATACATTAAAGAAAACAATGGCCAGTACGCCTTTGTAATTCGCAAAGGAACTTTTGACGAATACAAGCTTGTAAACAATATTCCTGTTGAAGGTAAAATGAGCCGGGAAGAGGCAATTGAAAAAATTATGCTTTCCGCAGATGAAAAAACAGCCTTTGTTTCTACAACTGGTATGATAAGCCGGGAACTCTACGAACAGAGGGATAAGCACAACATGGGCCATGACCGGGACTTTTTAACTGTAGGTGGTATGGGCCACGCCAGCCAGATTGCTCTTGCAATTGCAATGCAGAAGCCTGACCGTCAGGTATACTGTCTGGACGGAGACGGTGCATCCATTATGCAGATGGGTGGAATGGCTACAATCGGCAGTCGTAAACCTTGTAACTATGTTCACTTTGTTTTGAACAACGGTGCCCACGATTCGGTTGGAGGACAGCCAACAGTTGGCCGTCAGATTGATTTTTGCGAAATTGCAGAAGGCTGCGGATATGAAAATGTTGTGAAAGTCGAAAGTTCTGAAGAACTGGATGCAGTATTACACGATTCTGAAACAAAAGAAAAACTCACATTTGTTGAAGTTCTTGTAACTAAAGGAGCCAGAAAAGACCTGGGAAGGCCAAAGAATACTCCTCTGGAAAACAAAAAAGCATTAATGGACTTTTTGCGAAAATAATTATAATATTCAATAAGTGGAGAAAATATGATTAAACAGGCTGTAATTGTTGCAGGCGGACTTGGAAGCCGATTTGGAAACAGAACAAAAGAAATGCCAAAAGGATTTATTGAAATTGAAGGCATTGCAATGGTTGAACGCTCAGTTCAGAAACTGATTCAGGCAGGAATAGAAGAAATTATTATCGGTACCGGTCACTGTTCTGAATATTACGATGAACTTGCTCAGAAATATCACGTTATAAAAACCGTAAGAAACGACAATTACGCAAATACATCCAGCATGGGAACCCTTGCGGTCTGCGCACCATTTATCAAGGGAGATTTTATTCTTCTTGAAAGCGACCTGATCTACGACTCTGTAGGACTTAAGGTTTTGCAGAACGAAGAAAGAGATAATGTAATTCTTGCCAGTGGAAAATCAAACAGCCACGATGAAGTATATCTTGCAACAGATGAAAACGGAATTTTGTGCCAGGTAAGCAAAGATAAAAGCATTATTCCAGATCCTGCAGGAGAACTTGTGGGAATTACAAAAATCAGTAAATCTTGTCTTGATAAAATGATGGCTTATTATCAGAGTTCCACTTCCCTTATCAAACTGGACTACGAAAATGCCCTTAAAGCTGTAAGCCTTGAGGGAGAACCTGTTTACATTCACAAAATTGAATACTATGCATGGACAGAAATAGATGATGAAAGCATGCTTGACCGTGCCCTTACCCAGATCTGGCCACGCATAAAAGAAAACGAAGCCTTGCAGGCTATTCGCCGGGAAGTTCTTTTGAACCCGGGCCCATCTACAACCACTGACAGCGTAAAATATGCTCAGGTTGTAGCCGACATCTGTCCAAGAGAACTTGAATTTGGAAAACTTATGGAAGATGTTTCAGTGGGACTTACAGAAGTATGTGCAGATCCTTCTGAATATGTTTCAGTTATGTTTGGTTGTTCTGGAACCGGTGCCGATGAAGCCATGGTTTCAAGCTGCGTTCCACCTGATGGAAAACTTCTTGTAGTTGATAACGGTTCCTATGGAGCAAGACTCGCAAAAATTGCAAGTGTTTACAATATCGACATGGATGTATTCAAATCTTCAACCTACGAGCCAATCGACATCAAAGCCCTTGAAGAACAGATGAAAAGCAAAAAGTACACCACTTTTGCAATCGTTTACCACGAAACAACTACAGGTCTTTTAAACGATCTGGCAACAATTTGTCCAATGGCAAAAAAATACGGCATGACAACAATCTGCGATATCGTTTCTGCTTACGGCGGAATGCCAATTGACCTTGGAAAACTGGGAATAGACTTTGCAACCAGCACATCCAACAAGCATATTGGAGGAATGGCAGGAGTAGGTTTTGTTGTCTGCCGTCTTGAAGAACTCTTAAAGCAGAAAGACTGGCCAATGAGAAACTATTACTTGAACCTTTACGACCAGTATAAGTATTTCCTTGAAACAAAGCAGACCCGCTTTACACCACCAGTACAGACCTTCTACGCTCTGCGCCAGGCAATTATTGAAACAAAAGTAGAAACTGTTGAAAAACGCTTTGAACGATTTACCGCCTGCTGGGAAATTCTTGTAAAAGCCCTTGATGAAATTGGACTAAAAATGCTCGTTGACAGAAAGTATCAGAGCCACTTTATCACAGCAATTTTGATTCCAGATACACCAAAGTACAACTTTAATGACCTTCATGACTACGCAAAATCCTTTGGCTTTACAATCTATCCTGGAAAATTAGGAAATATCGACACATTCCGAATTGCAAACATGGGCGACATAAGACCAGAAGAAATGACTCATTTTACATGCGTCCTTAGGGATTACATGCACTCAATCGGGGTTTGCTAGATGAATATAAAAGTAATTATTGCTACTCATAAAGAATACAAGGTCTCTAAAGACCCTCTCTACCTTCCTTTACTGGTTGGCGCTGCAGGAAAAGACACATCCTTTATATCAGATTTAAAGTCAAAAGGATTTGAAGCTGATAATTCAGGAAACAATATTTCTGCAAAAAATCCATATTATTGCGAGCTTACCGGCCTTTACTGGGCATGGAAAAATCTGGATTCAGATTATATTGGACTTTGTCACTACAGAAGATACTTTTCCTCTGCTAAAAAAATTCCAAAAACAGAAGAAGAAAAATTTAGTATCGTTTTAACACAAGAAGAAGCAGAAAAAGCACTTTCAAAAGCAGATATTGTTCTTCCAAAAGCCAGAAATTATTATATTGAAACTGTGTATGACCATTACAAGCACACAATGTATGTGGAACCTCTTGATATAGCAGGAAAAATTATCCAGGAAAAATATCCTGAATATGCAAGAGAATTTTCCCTCTTAAAAAAGACCACTAAACTACACGCTTTTAATATGTTTATAATGAAAAAAGAGCTGCTGGACAGCTACTGTACCTGGCTTTTCGATATTCTGGGAGAAGTTGAAAAACAGGTTGACACAAGCCAGTATTCTGACTTTCATAAACGCTTTTTCGGCCGAATATCGGAACGTCTTCTGGATGTGTGGCTCAACACAAACAAAATCAAATATACAGAAATTCCTGTAATAGACATGCAGAATATTAACTGGAAAAATAAAATTAAATCATTCCTTGTCGCAAAATTTACAGGAAAACGATACGAACAAAGTTTCTAGGTGGATTTTATGAAATACGATTATCTTATTGTCGGTTCAGGACTTTTTGGTTCAGTTTTTGCATACGAAGCCTCAAAAAAAGGTAAAAAATGCCTTGTAATTGACAAAAGAAATCATATCGGCGGTAACATTTACACAGACAATATTGAAGGTATAAATGTTCACAAATACGGAGCACATATTTTTCACACAAGCGATAAAAAAATCTGGGAATATGTAAATAACTTTGCAGAATTTAACCGCTATACAAACAGTCCGGTTGCCCGTTATAAAGATGAAGTTTATAATCTTCCCTTTAACATGAACACTTTTGCAAAACTTTGGAATATTTTTACACCTCAAGAAGCGAAAGCTAAAATTCAGGAAGAACTTTCAGATGTAAATATTGAAGAACCTAAAAATCTTGAAGAACAGGCCATTAAGCTTGTTGGAAAAACCATATATGAAAAACTTGTAAAAGGCGGAAGTTCTGTTGCTTTCATTCCCCACTGTTTTTCAGTGTAGCCTTTTACAAGTTTTTCATATATGGTTTTTCCAACAAGCTTAATGGCCTGTTCTTCAAGATTTTTAGGTT
>JAILKG010000129.1 GCA_024693915.1 Treponema sp. | reverse complement strand
TTTTTGATAATCATCTTTCGTCAGCATCAGAAAAGCCGGCACCAGAAATGGCAAGAGAAGCGGCCCCATCAAAGTTTTTACCGATTACCACAGATTGATTCAGATAACCGTCAATTAAAATTTTGTAATCTGTCTGACTCAGAAGGTTCCCATCCACATCTTTCATGTTTTTTTGATTTTTAATTAAATTCAGAGCATCGTCAATAGAAGTGAAAGGCCGGTAAATACTTCCGTCTGCAGCAAGAGAAGTGCCGGAGCCTGTAGAACCTGTGCCACCTGAAGAAGCAGAACCGGAGGTGTTTCCCTCCGCAAATTCACCGGTTCCTGCTGCACCCTGCCCCTGTACATAAATTTCTGTAAGATACCAGCGGCCATAAAGAGTCATACTTTCAAGAGGAACTTTTCCAAAGGAAGTAAAAGGAGCGCGCATTTCTTCATCAAGATACCAGCCGTAAGTTGGATTTTTGGAAGCGTCCAGGCTTCCGTCCTCGTTTAGAGCCGGATTTTTTAATACAAGGTTTCCGCCTTCTGAAAAATACTGGGTCTGGAATTCAAGATCTTCTTTATTTGTAACAAAATCTACCTTTATTTTTCTTGTCCATTCAAGCTGGGCTGAGTATGAAAGAATATTTCCGTCCTGGTCCTTCATAACAAGAGAAATGTCGTAAATACCGCTTACCCAGTTTTCTTCGTAGATATCAATAGAAAGAATATTGCTGTTTACAGGCTGGCCTTCTTCATCCTCCTGAACAATTCCGTCGATTTTCCATTCATAAGTGTAATTATCTAATTCCGGTGCGGTAAAAATCAAAGTTGTTCCGGAAATTTTTAATTCTTCAGAATTGTTTGTAACATCAATATCGCTGTTTTCGTCTGTTTTAATATTTATGTCAAAAAGCTTTGTTTGGCCTTTCCAGTTTACTTTATCCAGGTCAATGGTAAGTGTTTTTTCTGTCTTAAAGCCTTTGATTTTTACAATGTCCATAAAGGCGTTGATTATTTCACCGGTAGAAGAGTAAACCCGATATTTTATAAAATATGTGCCGTTTGGAACTTCGTTTTCTGAATAATATGCAAAATAAGTGTGGTTGTCAGCATCCTGATAAGGAGTAGTATAAGTCTTGTAGCCATTGTAGTCAGGGTCATCTGCATACTGCTCCTGGTCGTAAGGCTCAGTACCCTTGCTGGAAAGAGTGAAAAGACCTGCCTCGATTTTTTCAAAAGGACTCTGGTCACCGGAATCTGCATTCCATTCAAATTTGATACAGAGGTTTCCGTCCTGAGCATAGCGGGCCATTCCAAGGTCAATTTTTTGAGTGTCAGAAGTTACCTGAATAAGCTCGCTTTCTGCAATCATAGAAAGGTGTTCGTTAGTGTCATATGTTGACCTTTCTGTGTATAGTTCCAGAGTGAATTTATAATAACCTTTTTCAAGATAAAGGCCATCCAGCAAAAAAGCTTCGTAAGCGCTTTTTCCCGGAATACTTTCATTATTCCATTCAAGGTAACTTACCCTTTCTTTGTCCAGATTCAGAAATTCGTATTCCTTTAAGTCATCTTCTGTGATGGAAGGGCCGGAAGAAGCTGAAGAAGTGCCGGAAGAAGTACCGTTTTGGCCGCTTTCACCTGCCATTTCTCCTGCGTATTTTGCCGAAAGGATAACTTTTACAATATCCCCCCTTGAAATTTCATTTGGATTAATTGTTCGGCTGATGCTTTCTGCATTGGAAAGATACATTTTAACTTTTACAAAATCAGCCGGTAAAGGGGATGTCTGGCCACTGCTCTTTTTTTCTGAGGAAGAAATTAAAGAACAGGAAGAAACCATGCCTACAAAGAGAGCCATAGCCAGAACAAAGAATTTAAATGATAAGGAAAACTTTTTCATACCACACTCCAAAAATATTTTTCCAATCTGACTTTTAACACAAATTCAAATATTAATAAAGTGTTTTATTTTAAAGAAAAAGATTTTTTAGGCCGGGGCGTTACGGGGGCGGCCTTAGAGCCCCCGTTAGAGGGGGTAGCGGACAGGCCAGGGAATGGCGCGAAAGGAAAAGCCTGCAGGGCCCTTTCGCAGAGTGACCTGGCCTAGAAGCGAGGGGCAGGCGCCCCTCCTTGTAATTTTGTAAACTGCCATCAGGCGGGTTGATTAATATGCTGCAAGATAACTGCAGCCTGTAGGATCAACAATTTCTGTAGAGAAAGTTACATCTGTATCTTCTGCAGTCAGGGCAAAGCTTTCAAGATTTACTTTTACAAGGCGCTTTTTATTAACAAGTTCCCATTCATCTTCTTCGTCCGGATTTTCTGCAAGATAGGCACCTTCATCTGCGATATAAAGTTCATCCTGCTTTTTAGCAAGAATTTTCGTTGGGCCGTAAAAATACTGTTTTTCGTTAGTAAGAGGGTAAGATGACTGATTATGCCAGCCGTAGAGGTTTTTGAATTCAAGGTTGTGACTTTCTGTATCATCAGCCCCGGTTGTAACAGTGCTGCTCATGGTCAAAAGTCCGCCATAATTTCTAATATCGCTGCTTTCACCCCAGGCTCTGACATTCAAAAGAGCATACAAAGTCTGGCCGTCGGAAGAGATTATAAGATCGGATACTACAGGAGAATGATATGGTTCAACGTAGTCGGAATTCTTTTTTTCAAAATCAATAAAAGCTACATTTGCCAGCTCTGAAACTTTTTTATTTATACTTGCCACTTCCTTTAATTTCTTTTCATCCTCATTGATTAAAAACTTTCGCAGGTAAATGTCGTGAAAGTAAAGGTCTCGTTCTTCAATATTCTGACCCGCGTCGTCTTGTCCTGTAACAATTTCTTCCACTTCTGTATATTCTGTTCCCACATAAAGAAGGTAAAGGTAATTTCCGTATACTACAATTTTTGGATATGCAAAAGAAGGGAGAGGATAATAACCAAGAGGAACTTTGCAGGTGAGGCCGTCAGTTCCGTTATATTCTAATTTTTTAACCGCTTCGGCATCATTATCTTTTGAATAAAGTGCAAAATCATCAACAGAGCTGGAGTACTGACTGTAGGAAAGTCTTTTTATATAGAAGTTTTGTCCATCGGAATATGTGTTGGTATTAGCCAGGTAAAACCAGACAGTTTTTGTTTCTGCATCAGCCTGATTTTTTACATAGAGGGAAGAAATAATAAATTCATCCAAAGCAGAATCAGAAAGTTCCAGAATTTTATTTCCGCATTCATATCCGCCAAAGTAAGGATATTTTTTTATTACATGAGTCTTTCCAGACACATTGCGTTCA
>JAILKG010000107.1 GCA_024693915.1 Treponema sp. | reverse complement strand
TACATTTCCGATTCTAACCCGGGTAAGACTTCTGATTCCTACTTCACGGGAAGCAAAAACATTTCTAATTTCGCGATTTTTTCCTTCAAGAAGAACAATTCGCATTTTTCTGGCATTCATATCCTGAGCTTCCTTACATTTGTAAAAAACGCCGTCTACCCTAACCCCTTTCATAAAATCCTGGGCAAGGCTTCTTGGAAGTGGAACAGAACTTTCAACAATGTATTCTTTTTCAAGTTCGCTTGAAGGGTGTGAAAGTTTTGAAGCAAAATCACCATCATTTGTAAAAATAATCAGTCCCTGGCTGAACATATCAAGACGGCCTACATTGTAAAGTCTTTCAGAAAAGGCATCCTGTAAAAGTTCAGATGCAACAGGTCTGTCTTTTTCATCGCTCAGGGAACAGACATAACCGGAGGGTTTATTTAATAGAATATAACGTTTTTCTTCTTCAGGTTTTACCAGATTTCCGTCCACGAAAACCTGATCATTTTCAGAAACCTTTGTTCCAAGTTCAGTAACAATTTTTCCGTTTACAGAAACCCGCCCCTCAAGAATAATTTTTTCACTTGCGCGGCGGCTGGCAACTCCGGCATGAGCCAGGTAAACCTGAAGCCGGCAAAGTTTTTCATCGCTGGAATTTTCCAGGCCTTTCTGGCTGGAATTATCGGGAAAGTTCAAATCTCTTTTCCTCATCTTCATCAAGTTTTGGCAGATCTGCAATGGAATTCAAATGGAAGAATTTTAAGAATTCTTTTGTAGTTCCAAACTGAATTGGTTTTCCTGGAACATCCTTTCTTCCAACTTCCTTGATAAACTGCCTTTCAGAAAGCAATCGTATCATATTATCCGCACTTACTCCACGGATTTTTTCAATTTCTGAACGGGTAATTGGCTGTTTATAGGCAATAATCGAAAGAGTTTCCAGGGCAGATTTTGAAAGGCGGCCTGAGTTCTTTTCTCCGTAGCGTTCCCTCAAAACTTCCCAGTATTCTGATTTTGGCACCAGAACCCAGCCTCCGGTAATCATTGCAAGCTCAACTCCTGAGGTTTCTGCAGTATATTTTTCCTTGAGATTTTCAACGCAGATATTTATTACTTCTTCAGAAAGATCTGTAATCTGAGAAAGAGCTTTTTCTGTCATAGGCTCGCTTTCCAGAAATAATACTGCTTCCACAAGGGCTGTTTCGTTTTCAAGTTCCATATTTTTTCCACATATTTTTCGCAAAGCCGCTTCCATACATCTTCCAGCATTTTTTACTGGTGGGAAGTCGGGGCGATTTAATTTTTTTATTTATCATCACCGGCGGTTTCCGGCTTATCTATGGTTATTTCAAGAGGTTCAAATTTTTCAGAAGCATCCAGACGACGCACAAGCTTGATATCACCAAAAACCTTACTCTGCATGATTCTGATCATTTTAAATTTTACAGCCTCAAGAATTGCCATAAAGGCACAGATTATATCCATTTCGTTTCCAGGCCGTGTAATAAGCTCTGAGAACATACACTCATTGGACTTTTCAAAAAGTTCGTTCATGAGGGTAATTTTTTCATTTACAGAAATTTCTTCATACATATTGAGGATAGTATCGTTGGAATACTGCCTCATCATATCCTTGAACAATTTCTGCATCTGCTGCAAAAGATCCCAGGTATCTACTTCTTCCCAGTCGCTTTCTCTTTCTTCAAATGGAAGCACCCGCTGAATTTTCGAGCGTTCAAAATTCCATTCAGAAGAATCTTCCTGTTTTTCCATAAGTTCAGAAAGTTTTTTAAACTTCTGATATTCAATTAATTTATCAACAAGTTCCTGTCGAGGATCTTCCATTTCATCGTCTTCCCAGTCAACTTCTACCGGAAGGAGCATACGGCTCTTCATGGAAAGGAGCATTGCCGCCCACTTGTAAAATTCGCTTAAATCTCCCAGATCCGTCTGTACGGCATAATCCAGATATTCCAGATACTGTTCTGTAATCTGAGCAATTGGAATATCGTAAATATTTATTTCGCTCTTATGAATCAAATACCAGAGAAGGTCCAGAGGTCCTTCAAACTCACCTGCCGCAAATGCTCTTTTTGGCGATGACTCCTCACCTTCCTCTTTTACCGCTGTAACTGTTCTTCCTGTAGAAATTTCTTCCTCTGCCATAAAAACCGCCTGTTTGCAATTAATTTCTAAATAAGAGCTGTACCTCCTCTGAACTTTTCACAACTCCCTGGTCTGGAAGTTTTGAAAGAAGGGAAAGGTACTCCTCCCTTATTTTTTTGTCGGCAGAATCTGATAAAATCTCAAGTAAAGGAATAAGAACAAAAGCTCTTTCTTTTATTCTTGGATGAGGAAGAGTAAGGACGGGGCTATCCATGTGAATATCTCCAAACTTTTCTATATCGATATCCATACTTCTGGGCCCAAAACGAATCTCTTTAGACCTGTCTCTGCCTAAAGAAGCCTCTATCTGATGAATTGTATTTAAAAAAGCCTCAGGGGAAATGTCATCCTGAATCTGGCCCCTTAATACTGCATTAAAAAAATTATCCTGAGAAAGTACATACATGGGTTTTGTTTCATAAACAGAGGAAACTCTTATATTTGAAAGAACTTCACCAAGAGAATGAACCGCAAGTTTTAAAAGTTCAACAGAAGATTTCCCTTCAAAGGGGCAATTGCTTCCCAAACCTAAAATTACTTCCATAAATTACTCACCTTACTTTAAGGGCTTTCACTCCCCCTCAAAGTCCATTTTAGAACTATTACAATATAACTCCAATTTAGTCATATTTATAAATTACTCAAGATAAAAAAAAGGAATGCCTTTTAAGATACGCTTAAGTGAAGTTTAAGTTTTTAACTGACTCCACCTCTGCCTGTCTTTTAATTTAGGCATTCCCCTCTAAAAAATAGTTAAAGAACAAACTAGAGAAGAGCAGAACCTTCCTGATTTTCTGCAGTCTTAGCAGTCTTTTTTGTTTCCTTCTTTTCTTCTTTTGCTGCAGCAATCACATTTCCTTCTTTATCGCGAAGAACCTGTCCAGGAAACAGAAGTTCCCTAAGCTGCTTTTCTATGCCCATTGTGTATTCAGGATTCTGTTCCAGAAAAGCAACTGCATTTTCATGCCCCTGACCAACTTTTGTATCACCCTGAGTAAACCAGGCACCTTTTTTGTCGATAATTCCATGTTTTACAGCAGAATCAAGAATACTTGCGCAGCGGGAAATACCCTTTCCAAAATAAATATCCAGCTCAGTTTTTCTGAATGGAGGCGCAACTTTATTCTTTACTATTTTTACCCTGACTCTGTTACCTACGGCATCCTCATCGCCTTTTCCATCAATTGATTCAATACGGCGAATTTCAAGGCGAATGGAAGTATAGAACTTAAGAGCCTGTCCACCAGTTGTAGTTTCAGGATTTCCGAACATTACACCAATTTTCATACGAATCTGATTGATAAAAATGATGATACAGTTGGACTTTCCTACAATAGCAGTAAGTTTTCTTAAGGCCTGGCTCATAAGACGAGCCTGAATACCCATCTGAGCATCTCCCATATCTCCTTCAATTTCCTTCTGAGGAGTAAGAGCCGCAACTGAGTCTACAACAATAATATCAACTGAACCGGAGCGAACCAGAGTCTCTGTAATTTCAAGAGCCTGTTCACCACTGTCAGGCTGACTGAGCCAGAGTTCATCAATATTTACACCAAGATTTTTTGCGTAAACAGGATCCAGGGCATGTTCAGCATCTACAAATGCCGCAATTCCCCCAAGCTTCTGAGCTTCTGCAATTGCATGCAGGGCAAGTGTTGTTTTTCCCGAACTTTCAGGACCGTACATTTCAATAATACGACCTCTTGGATAACCACCAATTCCCAGCGCTTCGTCAAGCATAATAGAACCAGATGGAACAACATTGATGCTGGCAGTATCCCTCTGCTCCCCCAGTTTCATAAGAGAACCCTGACCGTACTGCTTTTCAATCTGCAGTCTGGCAGCTTCAAGAGCCTTTAATTTTTCTGCTTTATCAACAGAATTTTCAGCCATAAAAAGACCTCCAATACTTTATTTAGCGCCAATTTTGTTTTAGGAAAAAACTTGTAAACCATTTTTACATCTTTCAAAAAGGTCTGTCTCAGCGCTATTTATGAAAATGAAACTTCCACTTTCATAAAGTATTTATAGTAAAAAAATATCAAAAA
>JAILKG010000088.1 GCA_024693915.1 Treponema sp. | reverse complement strand
GGCTGCTGCGGGCAAAAGGGCAGTGGGAAAAGGAGCGTGAAGCAGGCTATCAGGGAATCCTCTTTCCAATTGTTCAGGGAAACTTTTTTGAGGACTTGCGGCAGAAAAGTGCAGAGTTTGTAAGCTCTCTTGATATGCCGGGAATTGCAATTGGTGGCTTAAGTGTAGGCGAACCTCCAGCTGAGTTTACAAAGTTTTTAAATTATACAGTTCAGTATCTTCCGGAAGATAAACCAAAATATGTTATGGGAATCGGAACTCCTGAATATATTCTTGATGCAGTACAGGCTGGAATTGATATGTTTGACTGTGTTCTTCCAACCCGTAATGCACGCAATGGTTCATACTTTACACGCCGCGGAATGCTGAGCATCAAACAGGAACGCTGGACTCACGATTTTGGTCCTGTAGATCCTGAATGTAATTGTAAAGTTTGCCGCACATATTCCCGAAGTTATTTAAGACACCTGTTTAAGGAACAGGAGATTTTGAGTTCAATTCTTGCAAGCTACCACAATCTCTATTTCTTGAACAATATGCTTAAGGAAATCCGTGTTGCAATAGACGAAGACCGTTTTGAGCAGTACAGAAAAGATTTCCTTGAAAAGTTTCATCAGGGTGTATAATAAACAGGAGTAATCATGAAGAAATTACTGTTTTTGTTGTGTCTGTTTTTATCTTTCTCATTATATGCTCAGAGTTCTGATGAAGACGTAAAAGCTTCAAAAGGCGGAATCTCAGAAATCCCTGCCTCAAAACGTCCTAAAGCTATTGATAAGGAAAAAGCTGAAAAGGCTGCAGAAAAAGATGAAACAGAAAAGGATTATGAAAATAAATCCAACACAATAAAATACGGAGTTCCTTCCGAGATTTCTACTCTTATTGATGAACTTATTAAAAATGAAGATCCGCGCTTTACTGAAGAGATTTATGATGTTTTTCAGGTTTCGAAAAATACAGTAATCAAACAGAAAGCGCTCAATTATTTTAAGCAGCAGGAAGATCCTTGTCTTGAAGATTATGCAGTTGAAGTTTTAAATGATCCATATGAAGAAAAAGGTGACCTTGTAAAAGCATGTTTTCAGTATGTTTCTGCTGTAAAAACTAAAGAAGCAATCCCTGCCGTTCTTGCACTGATAGAATCAGAAAATGAGCAGTATTTTAATGATGCTATTGCTGCAATCGGTGAAATCGGCGGTGCTTCGGAAGCAATGTTTCTTGTTGAATATCTTGAACGTGATGATTTAAGTGATGCTCAGAGACAGACTTTGATGCGCACATGCGGAAAAATGCATGCAATTCAAACCTGGGATAAAATGGTTGAAATTGCAGAAGATGAAGATGAAAATCTTTATGTAAGAATGTACGCAGCTGAAGCTCTCGGACTTATGGAAAAAAAGGAATCAGTTCCGGTTCTTACAGCTTTATTTTCTGAAAATGATCCGAATCTCCGTCAGTATGTAATAAAAGGACTCTCTCATTTTCCTGATATTGTAGAAGCTAAGGAAACTATAATTCAGGGAATCCGTGATGAACACTGGAGAGTTCGTCAGGAATCTATCAGAACTGCTAAAGAAAATGATATGAAAGATGCAGTTCCTTTTTTGATTTATCGTGCAAAAAATGACAGCGAAAAGGTAATCAAGGAAGAAGCCTATACTTCACTTGCGGCAATCAATACTGATGAAGGTAATGATTTTATGCTTGCTCAGCTTCAGGATAAAAAACTTGGAGATTCAACTAAAAAGAAAATTATCGAAGTTCTTTTAAAAGAAGGGCACGCCGGCGAAAAAGAAATTCTTGAACTCGCAGAAGAGTTTCTTAAGGATGACAAGCGCAAAGACCTTCGCTATGCAATCGGAAAAGAACTTGCAAAGTACGAAAACGCGACTTATAATGATATCTGTCTTAAGTATCTTGAATCAAAGGATTCTACAACACAGAGCCTTGGACTTGATATTTATAAGACAAATAAATTTTCTTCTCTTCATCTTCTATGTTCAACATTTTCTTTATACGGCTCTTTACACTGGAGTTTGCTTTTTTGTCTTCATAAATTGAGC
>JAILKG010000061.1 GCA_024693915.1 Treponema sp. | reverse complement strand
TGCCGCCTCTTCCTCGCCAGCTCGGCGCTCGTTTCGCATCAAATCCTGTTTCGCTTTATTTTTAAGTTATTGTTAAATAAAAAAGGTACTTCCTTTTGAAGAAGTACCTTGAATCGGGATGACAGGATTTGAACCTGCGACATCCTGGTCCCAAACCAGACGCGCTACCAGCTGCGCTACATCCCGTAAGTGATATTTACTATATAGATTTTTATATTTTTGGTCAAGAACATTTTATTAAAATTTATATTTTTTTTATATTTTTTTACGATTTTTCTATTTTACTTGAAAAAAATATTCGATCTGTTATCTTCTTCCTTTCCCGACATCTGCCTGCCAGCCTTCTTCCCCAGCCTGCCAACAGATTTAATTCGCCTTCAACTCCCTGCTTCCTCTGCTACCACCTGACTCCTTCTGCTCAAATCCATGGCTGTATAAATCAACAATCTGCATAATCCCATATCTGCAAAAATCAAAAGCTAATCAAAGGCCACTTGAGCTAATCTTTCTTCAAGGGTAAAACGATAGACACTAAAGCACATCTTTTCTGTTTACTATCCTTATTCTTTCATGTTTCTTCAAAATTCAGAAATAAACAAATAATAAGGATAGCCTAAAAAATGCTTTGCATTTTTTTTAACGGCTTCCAATTAATCACGAAGCAGCACAGCTGCTTCTCTCAGGAGTAAATAATGAACAAAAACAAAACAGGACTAACCAATCTAATAAATCAACTAAGGAAATCCTCAAATCCTTATCTTATAAAAAAAATTGCGGCCAATATGTATCTTTCTGAAAGTCCACATCTAAAAATTCTTGAAAGCTTTGGAAAACATCCGGCGAAGAATACTCTTGCTCAAAAAAGAGCTTTAGTCAAAGTTATCATCCGTGATTTCGGAAACATTGATATAAGAGAACTTTCTGTACATCAGATTCAGATAAGATTGATGAATGATACTTTTCACTCCAGTTCATGGAAAAATATGTATCTTTCAGTATTCACAGAAATATACGACTACACCACCTTCGTTTGTCCAAGACAGATTCAAAAACCGACTTTTCTTACATTTGTAAGAAACTCAAAAAAATGTGATATCTTTTACACTGACGAACTCAATAAACTCTTTCTTCCTGAAAATTGGGATTCGAAAGACATGTACCTTTTTTTTCTGCTTACTTTTAGTTGCGGTTTAAGACTGGGAGAATGCAGAGGGCTTCTTGTCCGCCAGCTTTTCTTTGAACAAAAGATTTTACTTGTAGACGGATTTTGCGACAGAGATGGCAAGCGTATCAACCACTGTAAAAAAGGCTCGGAAGACAATAAAAAAGCCCGCATAGCGCCATTAACAGAAAAACTTATTTCAGAGTTAAAAGATTATATCCGGCAAAATAATAAAAAAGCCGATGATTTTCTTTTTTCAATTGACCAAAAAGCTATAAATGCAGAACACGCCCGGCGTATGTTTTACAAAGCAATAAAGAAAAGTGGAATACAAATAGGAAACAGAAAACTGGTTCCCCATTCCTTAAGGTTCACCTATGTAACAAGAATGAGGCGGCTTTTAGATCTTGAAAGCACCCGGAAAATCGCAGGCCATACAAGTCCAGAAATGACGGAATATTACACCCGTTCAAACCTTCAGGATTTAATTGAAGGCCTGAGCAAAAAGATTTTCACTGCTTCTGAACAACTCTTCAACTAAAAAGTCTTTAGTAAATTAAAAAGATGTGCGCTTTCTTTGATTTAAGATAAGACTTATCAGACAGTCCCTCTCGCATTTGCTGAATGCTTTTTGTGTTGCAACCTCACCCAGGCCAATTTTTATTTCAGAGTAATATAATTTCTCATTATTAGCCCCAACTCTTTTTTTCCACATTCCTTCTTAGCGTTCAAAAAAATTGAACATCAAAGTCTTTAGCATTGTTGCGGAGTTTTAGAAATTCAAATTCCGTTGTAAGCTGAATGCCTGAACGCTGGTTAATTTCGTATACAGCACTTTCTCCGGCAGCTACAGGGGCGCTAGAAGCTGCGTAAGGGAAAACTTGAGAACTGCCTAATTTGAAATAAACCTGCTCTTTCGAGAGATTTTCTAGTAGAATATATCCAGAAGAAGATTCGCATTTATCTAAGTCACTTATTGTAATTGTATTTAGCTGTCCTTTTTGTAAAAGAACTTTCTGATATTTATTTATATCGAAATATGGAAATATAGAATCTCCAATTTTCAAAAGATATTCAAAGAAAAAAACAGTCTGATCATCAAGACTTGGTATTGTAAAATTATTTAATGTGGCTGATTCTCCTGCGCCGACAGTG
>JAILKG010000016.1 GCA_024693915.1 Treponema sp. | reverse complement strand
ATGATTATGAGAAAGAACCTGCTGTTTCAGATGTAAAACAAATCCTGACAGAAGATTCAAATTCAGGATTTGAGTTTTTCTGTGGTATATCAAGTGGTAAATACAAATGTGAGTCAGCTAAAGGTAAATCAAATATTTATTTTAAGTTACTCCAGACTAAAGATAATACTCTCGTAGTTGCCGATGGTGCAGCTTTTGGTTCTCAAATGGCAAAAATTATGAGAGTCATTTCTTCTAGGAAAAATGCGCTTTTGTTCTTACCGGAATCGTTTGAATACATTCTCTTGCAGGCGGAATTAATTAAGGATAGTGAACTTTCTTCAATAATTGCAACTCCAGAAAATTATATTGACAGTAAAAAATATTTTAGCTGGGAACAGTTCTTCACCTCTTTTATTTCAGAAAAAACAAAGGATTCCTTTCTAAAATATTCCAAAAAGAAATTGAATAAAAATTATCTTTCAGAAAGCATAAAAAACAAGATTCTTAATTCAAAGGCTTTTACTAGAATTAAGGGGCTTTTTGAGTGATTATTTGTCTGTGTCAGAACTGTCACTCATTACAAATGACATTTTGAGAAGTGTCTTCTTGTCGTGTGGGCTTAAATGAGAAAAATTATGTATAAGAGTCTTCAAATCATCATCTGTTGGAACGTCAGTTTCTCCTGTAACAAGCCATTCAACTGAAACTCCTAGAACTTTTGCGAGACGGACTGCCACATCAGCAGAGGGCATACACTTTCTGGCTCCAACATAAGTATCAATAGCACGTTTTGTAATTCCTGCTTTTGCCGCAACTTCTTTGTCTCTTAGTCCCAAATAATCAATCTGGTCTCTAAGTCTGGTTCTGAAATCCATTATAGAATAATACCACTATAGTGTCATTTTTTATTTGACGGTA
This sequence comes from Treponema sp., assembly GCA_024693915.1. Lineage (GTDB taxonomy): Bacteria > Spirochaetota > Spirochaetia > Treponematales > Treponemataceae > Treponema_D. The sequence goes on along the minus strand of JAILKG010000016.1, from coordinate 6,655 downwards.
CTAAGGTAGTGCTATTTAATTACATAAATAACACTAAAGTGATATTTATGCAATTATATAAGGCATTGAGTTCATGTTTCTAAAAAAATACAAGTTTTTTATTTCAGTAAGCTTTCTTTTATTTTGTGCATGGGGGGTGTTTGCACAAAAGGCACCCGAATGGTATCTTCATCAGTCTGTCGTATATCCATCTGATTTTTATATTACGGCAGTTGGGGAAGGTGACACGAGAGAGGAGGCCGAAACTGCGGCTCTTGCATCTATTTCTCTTTATTTTCAGACAACTACGGAAGTCTGCAATGATTTGTTGAAGCGTTACAATGAAACTGAAAGAGGTGATGAATATTCGGTTTTTAAAAATACTCAGATTAGTGAAAAAGCACGTGTAACCTCCCAGTCAGAATTCTTTGGAGTTCAGTTTGCACAGGGATTTATAGTTGATAAAAAGTTTACCACTCTTGCCTTTATAGAGCGGGATGGAGCATTTGAAGTATATTCTCAGCGGATAAAACTGAATGAAGCAACAATGCGTTCTCTGCTGCTGCTTGCGGAAGACTATAACAATCCTCTTTTTGGATATGAGGCTGCTTCTCTGGGACTTCCTGTTGCGGAACTTACGAAAGAACTTGTAAAAATGGCCCGACTGGTAAAAAAGGTTTCTCCCTCTTATTTTGCAGAAACAGAAATCCTTTTTGAACGCATTAAGAATGCCTATAACATTTCAAAATCAAACCTGATTTTTAAAATTGATGTAGAAAATGATTATGAAGAAATGATTTTAAGAACACTTTCTGATTTGCTGGAAGATAACGGCTATGCAGTTTCCCAGAAAAATGGAGTTTGTCTTCTTCCTGTAAAAGTGACTGTTGATAAAACAGAGACCAGTGCAGGAGTTTTTCTTTATTGCGGGCTCAGTGTGAATGTTGCAACAGGTACTGGAGATGTAATTTTTTCCTATTCCAGGAATTTTCCCAAAAAAGGTGCTCCTTCAGAAGCAATGGCATACCGCAGGGCTTATCAGGAAATTTCGAGGGAACTGCAGGCTACTTTCATGAGCGAATTTGAAGAGAAAATTCATATTAAAAATTAAAAATCTAGAAGAGGCAAAAATGAAGAAAGTTTTTTTAGGAATTGTTGTGCTTTTAATTACTATGGGGATAGCTTATGCACAGGGGGCTACAGATTTGGATTCTGCCCTTGAACGTTCCAGCAGGGATATTGCAGCAGCTGTTCCTGTAAACTCAAAAATAGCAGTTGCGGCATTCTTTTCAGATTCTGAAAATTTGTCGTCATATCTTGTACAGGAAATGTCAAAGAACCTTATGCAGAGTGGAACTTTGACGGTGCTTGAGCGTTCCGAAAGAAATAATGCTATTGTAAATGCTGAAATGGAATATCAGTATTCAGGAAGTGTGAGCGATGATTCAATGGTAGATTACGGAAAACGTATGGGAGCCAGATATCTTGTTTACGGAACTTTTGATCAGTTTGGTGGAATGCTGCAAGTTACGATTCAACTTACTGATGTGGAAAGCGGAGAAATCCCATATATGATGTCATGGTCAATTTCAAAAACTTCCAGAATTACAGATTTGCTAGGCGATGAAATGGAACTCATAAACGCAGAAGATTATCTGGAGGCAATTGCTCGTTGTCAGCGGAAAATTAACTCCATAGAAAAAGATAAGGCAAAGGCTATTCAGAATCAAAGTTCCAGAATTTATGCTTCATATCAGGAAAAAATAAATCAAATTACATCAGAAGAAAAGCCTCCTTATGAGAGCAAGGCGGAATATAACAAGCGAATAAATGAGGCTGTTAGCAGTGTAGAACGTATGCGTGATACGGAACTATCTGGTGTAGAAAAATCTGTAGGAATAAAATATGACAGTCAATCTAAACAGGTAGAAATACAGCAGGATAAACTGGTGAAAGATTTGCAGAATACTGTATTTTCTTTAAAGGGTGATTCTGTTCAAGTTATGCTTGGAGCATTTGATGCGGAGTCAAAGCCTAAGAACTGGCCTGTAAGTTTAAAATCTCTTGATAAACAGCTTTCTTATACTTACAACGGAAAATACATCGTAAACGATGCGGATGTAAAGACTGAATATCAGGAGATTGAACTTGCTCGCACGGAAAACGGTTTTGAAGGTGAGATAAATTATCGTCTTGTTCAGGGAAGTACAAAAAATTCTTTTGATGTTTTTATTGTCAGTATTCGGGTTTATATAAAAAATACAGGTTTAACCATCGTAAATGAAAATCTGAATGTTTCTGTCGGGCGTATGGATGCAAATAAAATTGCAACAGGAACACCTGCGAAAAATCAGAAAAAAAATAAACAGGATTCTAGTGCAGCTAAAAGTGCTCAGAAAAACACAGTTTCTGCTGAAAAAAAAGCGACAAGCTCTTATGTTGCAGAGGAGACAATATCTTCCGTTTCATCTGCTGGCAGAAGGGAGAAACCGGTCTGGGTAAGCAATAATTTCAGCATTGGCTATACATACATAGGTAATATGGAGTTTGCATCGCCAATAGGAATTTCCCTGGGAGCCTTTAATACGACATTGGGAAATTTTTATATCGATTGGGTTAATGCAAATATAGCTATTGGTTCGTCAACATATTTTGATGTTTCTTTAGATTTAGGCCTTTATATAAGAATGGCAAAAAGGTTCTTCCCATTTGTTGAAGCAGGAATTGGATTTTATTACGTAACTGGAGCTGTTGATTCTTACGGTTTATATACAAATCAGTACGTTTTCTATGATTACGAAGATGGTTTTTATGATATGGATGGCATACTTTTGAAAACGGGTCTTGGCTTTGATATAAAAATTTCAGAGAAAGTTAAACTGACTGCTGAATATGATTTACGTTTTCTTACAGCTTCTGGTGCTGTTGTGGCAGATTGCGTGAAAATTGGTGTTACTCTTGGAAAACCTAAGAAATAAAGATGGAGGTTAATACAAAAATGATTAAGAGATTATTAAAAAATATAAGGCATTTTTTTCTTTTGCTGGTTTTGCCTGTCATGTTTTTTTCATGTTCAAATGTATTGAATAATCTGTTTGCTCCAGATAATTCAACATCTTCTTCCAGTTCGTCATCAAATTCTTCTTCTGATGATGAAATTTATTCTCCAGAGATTTCTGAGGTTACACAGAATACAAATTCGTCATCTGTTTATATAAGCTGGAATTCTGTTTCTGGTGCAGAAAAATACTATGTATATATGGGAACCAGTACATATAACGATTTTGCTACAAAGGTAGATTACAACGGCTATAGTTATACTTCATGTACTGTGGAAACTAATGGTTCTGATGGTGAAACTTTCTATTTCTGGGTGACGGCATATAAAAACGGCATAGAAAGCGAGATGCGAGATGGGTATATAGGTGTTACTTTGAATATCGCTTCAGATACTGTAACGACTCCTGTATTCTGGAACTCTTGTTCTGCCAATTCTTATGTTTATGGTGAATGCTCGGAGCTTGAAGACTATTCAAAAATCCGAATAGAGATAACATATTCTGAGCCATTTTACGATGATAGTGGAGAATTTGTTGAAGATTTGTGTGGATGGGAAGAGGGGCAAATAGTCACAGATGAGTGGGTTAAAATACATTCCATTTCTGTTCCAGTTTCAGAATCGCTTTCATTAAATTCAACAGTTACTGTGGAATATGATTGTTCTGATATATTTTTGACCTGCCAAAGTTTTTATATCATGGCTTATGAAAGATGTTCATTAAATATATATCTTTATTAGTACATATTTTTAGGAGGAAAACAATGAAAAAAATCAATGTACTTTTGGGGACATTCTGCGTAGTGTCAATTTTGTGCTTGAGCAGCTGTGGAAGCACCCCTGCTGCAGATACTCCCGGGGCTTCTGCGCCTAAGGTGTCAAATCATGTTGAACGTGAAATTACAGACTGGAAAGGTGCGTCTGTTGGAGCCACAGTTCCAGACTGGGTGATTGATGCTGTTGAAGAAGATTATAAATCTCTTTCAAAATTACCTAATCTTAGTAAGAAAAAGATTCTTTGTGCAGAAGCTCAGGGACGTAATCTTGATTTGCTGAAATCCTGGGTGAATAACTTTAACGTTCAGGCAACGCTTGCAAGAAGCATCAGCAATTTTGTTTCTGCGAATTTTGGTGGTGAACTTTCCGGTTCAAAGGATTCTGGTCTTTCAGAAAACTTTATGGATGAACTTGTTGCAACTTTCTCCAAGACAGAAATAAACGGTTTCAGCAAGGAAATGGATTTCTGGACTCTTACTCGCGTAATTGATAAAGACAAAGATTCTAACAAAGATATTTACGAATATTTTGTAGTTTATGCAATTGACCAGGAGCAGTTTGATTATCAGATTGCCAGCGCACTTGGCCTTGTGGAAGCAAAAAATGAGGCTGAAGCAGAAATGAAATCCAGAATAGAGTCTGCCATGACAGAAAATAGAGTCTGGGCAGAGCGTGAGTTAGAAAGATAATAGTTACGGTAGCGGATTATGAAAAAAAGAATTTCTTTTGCTTGTGTTTTATTTCTTTTTACGGCAGTTTTTGCGCAGAATACAGTAGACCTTTCTGTGGCAATAGAAAAATCGTCTAAAGAAATTTCAACTGTTGTTCCTTCAAAATCAAAGATTGCCGTTGCGACATTCTTTTCGGACTCAAAGGAACTTTCTTCCTATCTTGCTCAGGAAGTTGTAAAAAAACTGATGCAGAGGGGGACTTTTACTGTAATAGAGCGTAATGAAAAGAATATGTCTCTTGTGAATGCAGAGGTTGAATACCAGTATTCAGGAAGCGTTAGTGATGATTCTATGGTGGAATTTGGCAACAGGCTTGGAGCACAGTTTTTGGTTTACGGGGCATTTGACCAGCTGGGCGGAATGCTTCAGTTCACCATTCAAGTAACTAATGTGGAAAGTGGTGAAATTCCTTATTTGACATCGTATTCCATCACAAAAACTTCACGGCTGACGGAACTTCTTGGTGATGATATGGAAATGAATACTGCAGAAGATTTTCTGAATGCTATTGCGCGCTGCCAGCGTAAACTTACTTCTATAGAAAAAGATAAGTCTAAGGCTGTTCAGAATCAGAGTTCCAGAATTTATGCCTCTTATCAGAGTCAGCTGAATGAAATTACTGCAGAAGAAAAAAATCCGTGGGAAAGCAAGGCTGAATATGATGCCCGAATAAATGAGGCTGTGAACTCTCTTGTGAAAAAACGTGATACGGAGCTTGGCGGCGTGGAAAAATCCGTAAGCATCAGTTATGATAATCAGGCTAAGCAGGTGGAAATTCAGAAAGACAAACTGATAAAGGACTTGCAGAACACTACTTTTTCTTTAAGCGGAAATTCCGTTCAGGTTATGCTGGGGGCTTTTGATGCTGAGTCAAAGCCTAAAAACTGGCCGGTGAGCATAAAGTCTCTGGACAGGCAGGTGTCGTATACTTATAACGGAAACTATGTGGTGAATGATGCTGATGTAAAAACTGAATATCAGACTGTGGAAGAAGCCCGTTCTAATGATGATTTTGAAGGTGAAATTACCTACAGGATTATTGAAAGCAGTTCAAAGAATTCTTTTGATGTATTTGTGGTGAGCGTGCGCATTTATATTAAGTCTACAGGCTCTGCAATTGTAAATGAAAATATTAATAAGTCTGTGGGTATCCTGAATGCAAATAAGCAGGTGTCTGGAGCAGCCTCCAAAAATACTTCCGATACAAAAGAGATAAAGGCATCTGATGCCGTTCAGTCTTCTCCTAAAAAAGCTTCTACGGCAGTAAAGGCAGCTGTTGAGCGTGATTATCAGGAATATGATAATTATTCACTAGCCTCCAGTGAAAATCCTTTTGAAAATTCTGCTAATTTTGAGGCACACAAGACAAAGGGAACTATGGTGATTTCTGATACTGAGCTTGAATTTGAAGGCAGCCATTATAAAGGTATTTCAATTTCCGGGAATACAGGTGCTCAGAAGTCTGATTGGAGTGACTATTGGGCAGCAGCCTGCTGGTCAAATCCTCAGATGCAGTCATTTCTTGCACAGGGCGATACCTTAAAATTCAAGGTTATAGGAGATGGAAAAATCTGGAGCATTTCTTTTGTCCTGTACGACAATAATAATTCCTCTTCTTATAGGTATGAATTTTCTACAAAGAATGGAAAAGTTTCTGAAATAACGATTCCATATTCAAAATTGAAGTTTGAAGAATGGTCAGTACGTCGAAAGTTTGCTAAAAACGAAATTAAATCAATTGGTATTTACGGAAACAACGTCGGAGTAAAATCAGACCGAAGTATAAAAATATTTGATGTCAGGGTTTTCTAACCATGTTGATGAAGCAGGCTTTTCTTTTCCAGGGGTGCTGGGGAGGGGGAGCGGGGCTTGCAAAGGAAAAGGCGAAAAAACAAACCTTTTATACTAGTATGCAAGTATTTTAGTTGCACTTTCCTTCTCGTGATGTTATACTAAGACTGTAAAAAGTGAAGGGCAGATTTTTGGTAGGAATTTAATCTGCCCTTCCACAGGAGTTTTTTATGGAAATGACATTACGTTGGTACGGAACAGGTTTTGATTCCGTTACCCTGCAGCAGATTCGTCAGGTGCCAGGTGTGCACGGTGTTAT
>JAILKG010000014.1 GCA_024693915.1 Treponema sp. | reverse complement strand
ATAATAGTGTTTTGTTTTTTTAGATATCAGATTATCAGAAGATAAAGTACCTCCAAAATTCATATCAAAATCATGAAGGTATTTTTGCATATAATCATTTATCTTGTATTTAAAAATATATTTTCCAAACGAAACTACACTAGACATGCGAGACAATTTAATTGCAGCCCAAAAATCTTTTGGGTTTATTCCTTCTGGGGAATTATATTTTACCTTATCCCAATAGTAATAGTTTTCGTCTACTTTTCTGAAATAGCTTCGATACTCGGAATTGATTATTAGAGAAACAGCTGCGTCAGGATTAAAATCTGATTTTGGTGGATCTTCAATCATATTTTAACTATAACATAGGTTCGTCGTGTTGACAAGAAAATAGGGGAAATTTTCCTCTAATTTCCCCTATTTTCCCTTATTTCATATGTTTTATTTCGCAAAATCAATATTTTTTCAATTTTGCGAAATGAAAACATTTTCTATTACTCAAAATTGATATTTTATTAAAACTGAGTAATAACTATACGTTGTGATACTCAATTTTAAAAATTTTTCAATTTTGGGAAACGAGTTCATGCATGAAGCGTTATTCCACCTTCAGTTTGCCGCTCATGAGTCGTGGTAACAAGAGGTCGCGCTGTTGGGTTAGGTTGGTGATTTGTTGTTGTAGTGAATATATTCTATTCATCATTGGTTCGAGTCTTTCATAACTCATTTTTAGAAGTTTTTCTGCTGGAACAAGTATTGTAATTTTCTTTAAGTGTTTATCACCTAAATGTGCAACTGTTGTTCCTACAATCATTTGTTCTAGGGCTTTGATCTGTGGATATAAAGAAAAATATAAATAGTAGTTGCTAAGATTCTTTATTTTTGAAGTAACTCTCACGGTTCGCTGATTTTGCAGAGCTCTTTCTCCTGTCCACAAAGTCATATGGAATATTCCATCCATTCCGATTAACATTTCGTTTGGATTTATCCAGTACTTTTCGTCACAGGACTCTGACGTGTATGTATCGGTATGATTATCTAAAATATCTCTGATTCTAACTACTGGATTTAATGAATTATCATCACAAAATTCATCTGAATTAAAAGGATAACCATAAATAATTTTTGCAACATCAAATAGTTTTTCAATCTTCCACCCCTCTGGAATTCCATTTTCAAACTTTGTGGTCTGGTAGCCGGGGAATCGGAAGCGGACGAACCATTCTTTGTAGAGTTCGCTGGCGGCGGTTTGCAGGGCTTCTATCTGCTTTTTGTAGTTTTGTATGAGGTTGTCGTAGGCTGATAGTATTGAGGCGATTTTTTGTTGTGTGGGGAGAGGGGGAATCAATAACTTATATTTTTTTAAAATATCAATTGTTAATGCGGATTGTGATGAGCCAATGGCTTTTAAGATTAATGATTTATATCCGAATTTGGAAGATAACCAATAATACAAATATTTTTGGTTTAATTCTTTCTTGAAGTTTTTGAACCAAGTAAGATTTCCATCCTTAAAATAAAATGTCTCATTTTTTACTATATATGGCACACCTAATGTGCCAACAGATGTAAGCAAAATATCATTCTCTTCTGGGACACCATATTTTTCTTTAATAGTTTCATATGTTTCTTTTGAAATAAATAGAGATTCGGATATATTCTGATTATTATTCTTTTCTATTATTTCTTTTGAACGATAGAAAGGAATTCCTTCTGTAACATATTGTTCTGCGAAAATTCTTTTACTTGAAGTAATATTACAGTAATCACCAAGCTTTTTATATTCCATTTTATTTTCCTAATTCTCTTTCATAGATCCCGAAACAAGTTCGGGATGACAAGTTTTTTTGCCCACCTGCGAGCTACCGGGTCTTAGGGCCAGTGGCCCTAGGCGAGAGGGTAGCGGAAGACCGCGCAGCGGGCTGGAGCGAGGGGAAGGCTTTCCCCTCCTTATTACTTAAACAACTCTTTCAAATTATCTGCAATCTGTTTTTCGAGAGTTGCGGCTTCTTTGCTTAGGCCGGTAAGTTCGGTGTTGAGGCCCAGCATTTTGGCTTTGAACTCAGCTTCGGATAGCCCATCGTCTTCGATTACAACTCCTACGTAGCGGCCGGCGTTGAGGGAATAATCCTGGTCGCGGATGCCGTCTTCGCCTTCTATGCTGGCGGCTTTGCAGAGGCCTATTACATCGGTGTAGGTGCCGTCCGGAAAGCGTTCGGTGAGCCAGTCTATCTGTGCCTGCCAGTAGGCTTTTGTTTTTACTTCTTTATCGTCGCTGGCTTGAGGGGCTGCTTTAAGGGCGGCGGTGTATTCTGCTATGAGGTCTTTAAAGGCCTGAGTGTCGCCGTTGTAAAGGCGTGTAATGATGCCTAGATTTTTTATCTGTTCGTCGCTGAACTTTCTGTGAGCGCGGTCTACCTGGGTAAAAATTGAGCGGGCATCTATAAAAAGGATTTTGTCTTTCTTCTGCGGTTCTTTAGTTTTCTGTTTGTCAAAGAACCAGAGAGTTGCAGGAAGGGTAACGGAAGAAAACATATTGCTTGGAAGGGTTACCATCTGGCTGATGATTCCTTCTTCTATCATCTTTTTGCGGATTTCGAGTTCTGAACCGCCGGCATCGCTTGCTGAGTTTGCCATAACAAGGGCTGCTTTTCCTGTTTGATTAAGGGAACTTGCAAAAT
>JAILKG010000005.1 GCA_024693915.1 Treponema sp. | reverse complement strand
AAACCCCAGTCATCATAATCCCAGTAGCCATCCTCCAGGTCGTCAAAATCTCTGTCCACAGTTTTTTTGCCGCAAGCATTTTCATTCAGGTTTCTTCTTTCACCAGAAGAGTTTTCGCCACTTATTTTTTCACCCCGGGATGTTCCGCCACAAGAGCTTTCGCCATCCTCTTTTTTTTCTGTATAGCCAACCCTTGTCGCAAAAGCCGGAAAGGCCCGGCACCTTTTTATGGCATCCTGAATATAGTTTTTAAGCTCACAAAGCTCTTTTTTTACATCTTTTTTAAAAGCAATTGCCCGGTAAGTAAAAAACAAAAGGGCACATGTGTAGAAAAATTCGTAATTGTCTTTTTCTTCTTTAAATTCAAATGAAGGAAGCATTTTTCTGACCCAGTTCAGGTTTCTTTCCGCCTCTTTTTGAACCATTTCCACACTGTAATAATTTACACCTGGGTCAGAAATGCGGGCAATGGTTTCAGTGCATTCGTATTGGTAAATATAGCCAAAAGATTCCGGCACAAATTCTTCATTATTATACATAAAAATCTCCGTAATAGTTTTATCTTCTAAAGTGCAGGGCATTGGGCGGCCACAAAGAGAGGCTTTTTGCCCTAGGCCAGCCAGCCCTTTACAAACTGCCAGCCTGCATTTCAAGCCGCACTTTTCATCTTACAAACTGCCAGCCGGATTACCCGGCCACCACGTTTTTTACACAAACTGACTGCTGGATTACCCGACCGCCACGTTTTTTCTTACAAGCTATCCGCTGAACTACCTTGGCGCCAGCTTTCCACGGCCGCCCCCTTTATCCTACAAAGCTTCCGCCAGTTTTTCCATCCTGTTAAAATCGCCGGCGGGGTTTTCATAAATCTGCAAAATTCCAAAAGGTTCTACATTTTTTGCCTTTAGGCCAAAATTCCTGTATGTCTTAATTATTTCCGTAGAAGGATATAATTGCAAGGGAAAAGCCTTAATATCTTCAAAACCCAGAGCCTTCAAAAGCTCAATATCACGGGCAAAGGAATCGTAGGTCTGGTTTGGAAGCCCGTAAATCAGGGTAATTTCGCTGTTGATTTTGCAGGCCTGAATACAAGAAAGTTTTTCAAGGACCATTTCCCTTGTGCGGAAATTTCCCCTCCTTATGTGGGGATAAACCTGGGGATCCAGGCTTTGAATTCCAATTTCAAAAGTCACATTTTTCATATCCGAAGCCAGTTCAAGATATTCTTTTTTAAGCATCTCCGGCCGAATTTGAAGGCTGATTTCAGAGGAAACATTAAGTTTACGGCAGGTCCGTAAAAAGCCAAGCCCCTTTGCCTTTTCCATATTCTGATTATTGATATCATTAAAAAAGGGGTCTAAAACATTTATTTTTTTTACGCCCGCCGCAGAGAAAAGCTCAAGTTCCTTTTTTGTCCGCTCCATCTGTCCTATCTGATAAACCCTGCAATTGGCATTTCTGTGGCGGCAGTAGGCGCAGTTAAAAAGGCAGCCCCGGCGGGTTTCCATGCGGACGGACATACCCTTTTTTACCTCAATCTGCCCGGAAAGATAGGGAGAATCCAGTTCGGAAAATGAAGGAAGAAGTTCAATCAGGCTGGAACTTGCGGACTTTGAAAAAGGCGATCCATTGTGCAAAAGATGCCTTCTCATATTTTTAAAGACTTCTTCTCCAAAAGATTTTATAAAAAAATCCACCTGAGGATAAGTGGCTTTAAGACTTTCTTCAGAAGCAGAAACCATGGGACCGCCCATCAGAATCAGAAGATTTTTAAATTCTGAGCGAACCAGTGGCAGTGCAAGACGGATAAACCTGTCTGCCCAGATAAAATTGCTGAAGGCAAGAATGTTTGCCCCGCTTTCCCGGATTGCGCAAAGAATTTGGGGAATTATTTCATCGGCAAAAACAGACTGGTTTAAGTCAATTACAAGAGAGGAAATTCTATCATTTGGTAATTTATATGGAGAATTGTTAAAAGCTGTCCTTAGACAACTAATTCCATAGGGATCCTGATTTTCGTCAGGACGGCAGAAATTAAAAGAGACCAGCAGAACATTTAAATCTGCCGATTTTGATGCAAAAACGCTAACCATAAGAACCTCCGGTTAAAAACTCATATACACAAACCTTAAGTTCTTATGGCTTAAATATAACTCCAGGAATTGAGAATGTCAAGTTTACAGGGAGGGTTTACCAGGGCAAACGCATTATTGATTCTATACATAAAAAATTGCAACGGGGAAAGCGTGCTGCGGACAAAAAAGACTCTGTTTGTGGCTGCCGCGAAAGCGGCATATAATAGTTCCTCTGCCACAAACAGCGTCTAGCGCAATAT
>JAILKG010000243.1 GCA_024693915.1 Treponema sp. | reverse complement strand
TACAATAAATTCCAAGCAGAACTGCAAGGATAAAAAATATCAGCATTGTGGCAGGTTTTTTAACTGCCAGTTTAGAAATTGACATAGGCTTTTCCTCTATCTATTTTTGTGAAACTTGAAAAATACGGCAGATTTTTCTCTTGACTGCCCAGCACGGAGCGAACCGATTTATCGGCCGCCCTGCACGAACCGCATTACCAGCACTGTCAGCACGGAGCGAACCGCATTCCGCTTTTCCCTTGACCCTGTTATCGGCCCGGAGCGAAATAACCCGCTTTCCTAAGCGCAAATTTATAATCTGCCTTTACCGGCCGCCTTAAAAAACAGCCTTTTTCAAGATGCCCTACTCTACTACAGAAACGATATTTACCTTTGCTCCCTCAGAAAGGAGAGCCTGACCCTTGATTACCACAAGATCACCGGCTGTAATACCGCCCTTAATTTCCTGTTTGTCGTCTACTCGGATACCAGTTACAACCTGACAAACCTTTGCAGTATTTGTTACAGGATCTATAACATAAACGATATCCTTGTCATCCCGCCTTACAATTACATTTGCAGGAATTACAATAGTGTTTTTCTTTGTATCAGTGATAAGTTTGATTCTTGCGTACATTCCTGCTCTCAACCTTGAATCCACAGGAGTCTGAATCAGCTTAATTCCCAGAGTTCTGGAAGTAGAATCCAGAACCGGAGAAATCTCTACAAGAGTTGCAGGAAATTCTACCGAAGGATAGGCATCAAAAGTAAGAACAGCTTTCTGATTCAAGGAAACGCGGCTGATAAAACGTTCAGCCACATTTGTCTTGATTTCAAGGGAGTTAGTAGAACTGATTTTTCCCACAGAAACACTGGCCGCTACAGTCTGCCCCACGCTAAATGGAAAAGAAGTAATTGTTCCCGCAACAGGAGCCTTAACCGGACTGTTTCTGTAATCCATACCTGCCCGGCTTGCATCAACTTCTGCAAGAACCTGGTCTTTTTCTACCTTATCCCCAACCTTTACATAAATGCGGGAAAGTTTACCGCTCTGTACATCAGGGTAAACGTCAACAGTAGAAGCAGTCTGCACATTTCCACCAAACTCAAGATATTCGTCCAGAGTTTTTGGAACTGCCTTGCATACATTTACCGCAAAAACTGTCTCTACATTCTCCGCTGCATCAGCCGCATTTTTGCCTAAAAGACCATTTTTCTTTCCCTCTCCAGCTCCTTCAGCATTTTTTGAACAGCCTGCAAGAAGCAGAAGCAGCATAAATCCAAAAGAAAGGCCTGTCTTGATATTCTTTTTCATAATCATCTCCCTAGAAAAGCAGATATACTGCCTTCTGATTTATTGAAAGCCTGGCGACATTGCTTTGCAAACATCGCTTTTTGGCTCTCCCTATTAAGCCCGCTGACGGGCCTGTATTTTACTTATTTACACTTAATTTCGAGTTTTATAGTTTCAACTTCAAAATTGGCTTACGGTCACTATCTCGTGGTTGCAAAATCGCGCAGTACTGCGCTATGCGCTGCTTGTCGCAAGGGAGCCATTAAATGCCGCTTCGCGTCATCCACAAGCAGAGCATTTTTGCCCCACGATTCGTTCCCTTCCGCCAATTTTAAATTTATTTCAGCAAACTCGAAATTAAGGCTATTTAAGTTTTATATCCAGCTTGGTTTCCAAATCCAGAACGGCTGAAATGTAGTTATATTTTTCGTTCAAAAGACCAAGCTTTGCCTGATTCAGCTGAGTTTCCGAATCCTGAAGCTCAAGTCTTTCCTGAGTACCGGCATTGTAAGCCTTAAGAGTGGAATCGTATGCTTCTCTGGCAATGGTTACGTTTCTTTGCATGGCTTCAATGTTTTCTTTTGCAACCTTAAGGTTATCACAAAGCTTGTGCACTTCAATTTCTGAATTCTGATAGAGCTGCTCAAGAGCCAGATCAATCTGTTCCAGCTGTTTTTTCTGATCTTTTACAGACTGCATTGAAGAGCTGAAAGGAAGCCAGTCCATTATATTGGAATACACAAGGGTAAAGGAAAGGTTTCCGCCGTCGTTTGCCTCTCCTATACCAATATCGCTGTCAATCCAGTCTCCCATTGCGTAAAGACGGGGCTGATATCCCCAGTTCACAGAAAGACTTGGAGTAAAAGTTGAAAGGAGCTTTGCATTTATTCCTACCTGCAGAAGTTCCCGGTTCTTTTTAAGGCTCTGAATATCCTTGTTCTGGGAAATGTACTTTTCAAAAAGCTGATCTGCGTTCACATCCACAAAAGAAGAATCTATACTGCCAGTAAGCTTAATTTCCCGGCCGTAGGGAAGGCCCAGAAGAAAGGCGAAAAGTTCCTTGTTCTGCTTTAGCCCCTGCTCAGCGCTCAAAACCCCAGGCTTTTTATTTTCGTAGGTTACCTTTGCGTTCAGCATTGAAATGCGGGGAACCATTCCGTTTTTATAGTTCACCTCTGCCTGAACCCAGCGCTGTCTGGCATTTTCCAGAGATTCCTTCTGAATATTCACATTTTCCTGCTGAAGAAGAATTCCGTAAAAAAGCTTACGGATATTTACCTCTGTATCCCGGCTTGTCTGCTCCCAGGAAATAAGACCGCTTTCATACTGCTTTTTAGAAGCCACAATGGACTGAACCATAGCAAGATTAAAGTTCCACTGAAGACCAAGGTTACCCATAACAGCCCAGTGAGAAGCTTCGTCATCCTCGTAATCCCCTAAAGCTGCCATAGTCTGACCAAAAGCCATAGAACCGGCAGTGAGGGCAGAATTAGCATCGCCCGATTTTGAAAAAGCCTCAACCGCAGCCCCTGCAAAAGCAGTTCCCGCCCCGGACATAATTCCGGAAGATGCGCTGTTGTAGGCAGTGCTGTAGTTTGTGCGGGCCGCAGTTACGCTTGCACTAAGGGAAGGCAAAAATGTATTCCAGGAAGAAGCACTGGCCCTCTTTTTTATTTCAAGGTCGATTGCAGCGCTCTTTAAAGCCTTGCTGTTTGTAACAGCATAGTTCACTGCGTCTTCAACCGTAAGGGAAAGAGCTTCCGTAGCATTGTTATTGCGCACCGCTATCTGGGCATTCTGAGAAAAGGCAGGTCTGGCAGAAAAAAACATAAAAAGAGAAAGAGCCAGCAGCCCTCTTCTTATTATCTTTGTAAAATTTTCACCTAAAAGCATCTTATTAAACCTCATCTACACAGTCTCCCCACTTTCTTCAGTTTCTATGGCTTCTGACCCCACAGAATCTTCCGATTCTGTATTTTCAACTTGTCTACCCTCTGCAAAGTCAGCATTCTCTCTTACCGGACTTGTAAAAAAATCACTTTTTTTGCTTCCACTTTCAGAAAGTTTTATCAGTTCATCTTTCATCTGCTCAAATACCCGGCAACAGATTTCCATCTCTTCTTTTTTTACACTGCAAAAAACGCTTTCAATGTAATTCTGAATAATCACAGAGGCCTCTTCCAGCATAGGATAAGCCTTTTGAGCCAGAACAAGTTTTTTCATTCGCCTGTCGTTTTCCACCGGCTCCTGCCTTAAAAACTTCTTGCAGGAAAGATGCTCCACGCAAACAGAAATAATTCCCCTCTTTAGCTCGGTATATTTTTCCACATCTCTTGCACTCTGAACCTTTGAATTCATATGCAAAATCAGGCAGACGCTCAACTCAGTAAGGGAAATTCCGTATTTCTTGGAAAGAGCCTTAAAATGAGTCTCGAACCATTTGCGCTGAAGAAAGGCAAAATCCATAAGCGGAGTAACCTGTTGATAAAAATCGTTAGTCAAAGTTAATCCTCTAAATTAAGAATGTCTAATTTTAGACAATTTTTGATACTATATGGATTTTAACAAAAAATGTAAAGTATTTTTGATAATATTTGATACGATTTAATATAAAAAAACAGAAATTTATTTCAGGCGGTTTTTCTTCCTACGGGCATCGCTCCAGGGTTCGCGGACTAAGCGCCGCTCCGTTGGAATAAAAGCCAGAGGCTTTCATTCCAACCTGGAAATGGGCTGCCTGATAAGTTGAATTCAACGGTTATTGAGGCTCTCGAAATGACCACATACTCTCCATGCAGTACTTTCGACAGGCTCAAGCACCGCAATTTAAACCTTTAAGTCAGCCCATTTCCCGCCTTCCCCATCCCGCGCCATGCTTTTCTTAATTTTTTAACTTCTAGAGCCTCAAAAAAGCCGGTCCAGTTTTTTCTTTTCAAATGCTCACGTGCAAAAAAAAAGCAGACTAGAAGCCAAAATACTCTAGTCTGCTTCTTTCTCTTTTAAATTTATCCCTTTTAGTTCCAGCGGATAAAAAGGAATTTAGGCACTTTCAAATACAAGACCTTCCTGACCAGCCCTTGCCTTTATACAAGAGCCCTCCGGGAACCTTCCTTTTAAAAGCTCTTTTGAAAGAGGATTTTCCACCCAGGTCTGTACCGCCCTCTTTACAGGACGGGCTCCAAATGCCGGGTCGTAGCCTTTTTCGCAGAGGAAATCCACGGCAGAATCATCAAAGGCAATGGAAATTCGCCTGTCTTCAAGCCGCTTTGCAACCCTTTCCAGCTGGATACGAACAATTCCACCAATGCAGTCCTTTCCCAGCTTCTGGAACATTACAGTTTCATCAATTCGGTTCAGGAATTCCGGCCTGAAATGCTGCTTCAAAAGCTGGTCTATTTTCTGTCTGGTTTCCTGGCTTACAGCACTTCCACTTTCCTTTCCAGAAGCACTTCCAGACTCCTCTTCATCCAGAATTAATTCGCTTCCCAGATTGCTGGTCATGATGATTATGGTATTCTTAAAATCAACCAGGCGTCCCTGACCATCAGTAAGCCGGCCGTCATCCAGAACCTGCAGAAGTACATTGAAAACATCCGGATGGGCTTTTTCCACCTCATCAAAAAGGATTACACTGTAAGGACGGCGGCGAACAGCTTCTGTCAACTGACCTCCCTCGTCATAGCCAACATATCCCGGAGGCGCTCCAATAAGTCGGCTCACACTGAATTTTTCCATGTACTCAGACATATCAATTCGGGTAAGGGATTTTTCATCATTAAAAAGAAAATCCGCCAGAGTTTTTGCAAGTTCTGTTTTACCTACACCTGTTGGTCCAATAAATAGGAAAGAACCTAAAGGTCGGTTAGGATCACTTAAGCCTGAACGATTTCTGCGGATTGCATCGCTTACCACCTGAACAGCTTCGTTCTGCCCGATTACTCTTTTATGAAGAACTTCCTCCAGCTGCAGGTATTTCTGCTTTTCGCTGGTCATCATCTTTGAAACAGGAATGCCAGTCCAGCTGGAAACAACCTTTGCAATATCTTCTTCAGTTACACTCTGCCTCAAAAGACTCTGTCTCTGCTCAGCACTTTCCGAAGAAGCGGCATCCTGAGACGCCTTTTCGTTCATCTCCTTAAGTTCTTTTTCCAGAGCCGGAATTATGCTGTACTTAAGTTCAGCCGCCTTTTCCAGGTTTCCCTCCCGGGTAAACTTTTCCTGCTCAAAACGGGCACTTTCAAGCTTTTCCTTTAAGGCACGGCCCTTGTCAATTTCAGACTTTTCGTTCTGCCACTGAAGGCGCATGGCATCCCGCCGGCCTGTAATTTCGGCAATTTCCTTTTCCAGCTTTTTAAGGCGTTCCTTGCTGGCCTGGTCATCCTCTTTTGTCAAAGACTGCTTTTCAATGCTCAGCTGCAGAAGTTTTCTCTCAACCTGGTCAAGTTCCGTTGGCTGACTTTCTATTTCCATTTTTAAACGGCTGGCTGCCTCATCCACCAGATCTATTGCCTTATCCGGCAAAAAGCGGTTTGTAATATAACGGTTGCTCAAAACTGCAGCGCTCACTAAAGCTTCGTCTTCTATGCGGACGCCGTGGTGAATTTCGTATTTATCCCTTAAGCCTCGCAAAATAGCAATTGTGTCTTCCACAGTCGGCTCAGCACAGTAAACCTGCTGAAAACGCCTTTCCAGGGCAGCATCTTTTTCAATATATTTTCTGTACTCATCCAGAGTGGTAGCACCAATCACATGAATTTCACCACGGCTCAGGGCAGGCTTCAAAAGGTTGCTGGCATCCATACTGCCTTCGCTGGCTCCTGCTCCTACGATTGTGTGAAGTTCATCTATAAAAAGAATAATCTGTCCCTGACTTTTTGTAACTTCAGTTATTACAGCCTTAAGCCTTTCTTCAAATTCTCCCCGGAATTTTGCACCTGCAACCAGGCTTCCCATATCAAGTGACAGAAGCCTTTTATTCTTCAGTGATTCCGGAACATCTCCCCCGGCAATTCGACGGGCCAAGCCTTCAACAATAGCGGTTTTTCCAACTCCAGGCTCACCGATAAGAACTGGATTATTTTTTGTTCGGCGGCAGAGTACCTGCATTACCCGCCGGATTTCTTCATCTCTGCCAATTACCGGGTCAATTTTATCCTGACGGGCCCTTGCGGTTAAATCCGTGCAGTATTTCTGCAGGCTTTGCATTTTGCTTTCCGGGTCCTGACTGTCAATCGTCTGATTTCCCCTCACAGATTTCAGGGCCTCCATTACAGCCTCGTAGGTGATTCCGTTATTTTTAAGAAGATCTGCCACCCTGCCGTCAGATTTTGTCATGGAAAGCAAAAGATGCTCACTGGAAAGATACTGGTCATTCAGCTTTGCCATCTCATTTTCAGCTTTGGCAAGTACTTTTTCTGCCTGACCGGAAAGCCTTATCTGGTTATTCCCGGTTACTCTTGGGTTGGAAGACAAAAGCGACTGAACCTGTTTTTTTAAGGAATTTATGTCGCAGCCGATTCGCTCAATCACAGGAGGAACAATTCCGTCCTGCTGCTCTAAAAGAGAATACAAAAGATGTTCAAGACCGATTTCTGAATGGTCGTTTTTCTGCGCAAGGGCGCTCGCATTCTGCAGGGCGTCCTGCATTTTTAATGTAAAGTGTTCATAGTCCATAATCTGCCCCCTTTATTTTCATCTCTAAATTTGAAAATAATAAGATTTTTTTTAAAAGGCAAATTTTTTTTCGCTGGACGGGCTTACTGGAATATTTTTTCGGCGATTTCCTGTCTGTCCCTTCCTGTTACACAGAAAAATCTTGAAGGGGACGAAAGCCAGTATTTTTCAAAAACCTGTAAAATTTCTTCCGCAGAAACAGCAAGTACCTGGCTGGCAAATTCATCGCTCCAGTCAGGCTTTCCCCCAATCAAAAGGGAGCTTGCAATCCGGTTTCCAACTCCGCTTACCGTCTGCTGACTCTGATAGCGGGAATTGATAAAGGAATTTTTGTAGGCTTCAAGCTTTTCCCGGATATCAATGTAATTATAACTTCCGTCACCAGCCTTTCCTTCAATCAGTTTTCCTTCTTTCATAATGCTTCTTGCTTCTAAAAGAGCATCTTTTAAGTCTTCAAAATTAGAAACCCTGTACAAATATTCATAGCCAAAACCAGCCCGACTGGTCATTACCCCAGTCTGGGGAGAATAACAGATCCCCCGCTTTTCCCTTACAACATTAAAAAGAATATTGTCGTAAATATCTGAAGCCAGAATACAGGGAGCAAAATCCTTGTCAAAAAGTCCAGGGCATTCAAAAGTTCTAAGCACAAAACCTGTTCCGCTTGCCCCTTCGTGAACAAAAACTGCATTTCCGCCGGAAATTTTCAGGGAAGGAACATCATGGGAAGCAAGTTTCCCTGTTTTTGCCGGAAGCCAGCCTATTTTTGAATCAATTTTTTCTAAGATTTCATCTTCCTCAAAATCACCGGAAACCACCACCTTAATCCGCCTTGAATCCAGCAATAAATTGTGGTGTTTTTTCAGTTCTGCTATAGTGATATTAGGCAGGGACTCCTCTGTAACAGAAGAAGATGTTCTGTAAGGATGGTCCTGGTAATTCAATAGTCTGGAATAATAAAAAACCAGGGAAGAAGGATTATTCATCATGCTAAAAATATTCTGCCGGTAAGTGCGCATCATGTTTTCAAATTCTTTCTGGTCCCAGGCTGGATTTAAGAAGGCATCTGTAAAGCGCTCAAAAGTCTGGTCAAAATATTTTACAAGGCTGGTCATGGAAAAAGCGCAGCCGTTCTGATAATTCATCACATCAAAGGAAGAAAGTTTTTCAAAAAAGAAAGCATCATTTTCTTCCTTGCTGTAACTTACTGACCCCAGACAGAGCATATTGGTCATAGCCTCTTCCAGTCCTGAAAGTTCAGAAGAAAAAGTGCTTACCCCACCGTCCATCAATAAATACACTGAAAGGATTTTAGAGCCCTTCACTTTTTTAAGAAAAACCGGAATATCGTTGGAAAGTTTTTTCTGAATGATGGATGTCTGGCCGTTCGAAAGATGTCCGTAACCCCGGCCTTCAGAGAGACCTCCGGCAGAATTCCCACCTTCCATCTCTTCCGAAAAGGCATAAAAGCCTCTTCCCAAAAAGAGCGCTAAAAGCAAAAAAAAGGCCGCAATTTTCTTATTTGTTAAAAGTATTTTTAATTTTTCTAATATCCCGGCCGCAAAGTCAGGCAGGACCCTTGTTCCAGCCCGGATTTTCTTATTTTCAAAAGGCATTTTTATTTTTTTTAATGCCCCGGCCCCTGTCTCAAGAAATGTACCTGTCTCAGCTCCGGTTTTCTTATTTTCAAAAAACATTTTTACCCCCAGAATCATTTAAACCAGAAAGCATTCTGATCAGAAACAATTTCAAAGCCATTTTCAGTAAAAGTGTCCTTGATTTCCTCAAAAAGCTCCGGATTCACATAAACCATTACAAGAGGATTTTTTCCTTCAATATAAGTGCTCACATATGAAAGAATATCTTTCTGACCCACCTCAGCCATCTTTTTATCGTAACTATAGGCATAATCGCTGTCAGCACAACACCACCAGAAGCGCATAGTCCGTAAAAGGCCGGCGGCGGTCTCGTTTGCATAAACATTGCTGTCGGAAAGCCTGTTCACAGTCCGCAAAATCTGCTCCTCTGTAATGGACATGGCCGCTTCCTTCACCATTTCAGGCAGCACTCCTGCAAAATATTTTGTTCTTTCAGCAAGTTCTTCTTCCGGCATGGTCACATCAATGGTAAAACTTGACACACCGCAGCTTTTTCTGCTCATGTAACCGGAAGAAATATAGTCCACAGAAGGAATACCGATATAGCCGTCCTTAAAAAGGCTTCTTTTAAAAAGGCCGGAAGGATTAGAAAGACCATCCAGAAGAATGTCCGCCGGATAGCTGTCTTCCCTGTCAAAGGCAAGATCAGGCCCGCGATAGTAAAGGGCAATTTCTGCCAGCTCCTTTGAAACTTTTTCAAAAGGCATTACCGCAAAAAAAGGCTGGTCAAAAACTTCCCTTTTATGCCTGAAATTCAATTTTCCAAAAGGATTTTTTCCTTTTTTCCAGGAGCCGTAAATCTCCTGAACCATTTCCAGAACTTCCTCCGGATTTACATCTCCCCCAACAAAGAGGGCTGAATTATTTGGCAGATAAAAAGTCTTCTGAATCTGCTTAAGGTCTTTTACGCCTGCATTCTCCACAACCTTAGAAGAGCCGGAAGTGTCCAGACGCCAGGGTGCCTCTGAAAAGAGTTTTTTTGACTGATAATAGCGGGCTATTCTTTCCGGCGAAGAATAATTTGCCGCAATTTCCGAAAGTACAACTTTTTTTTCGTTTTCCAGCTCATTTTTGTCCATTAATGGAGAGCGTATTGCAGCCGACCAGAATTCCAGACCTTTTTTTGTCTGGCTGGAAGGAACTGTAAAATAATAATTTACGCATTCCAGGTCAGTTGTGCCGTTCCAGTTTGTTACGCCCATATCGTTCAGAGCATTTGTAACGCTGGCCGCATTTTTGTAAAGCTTGTTTCCCTTGAACATCATGTGTTCGTAAAGGTGAAAAAGCCCTGCATTATTTGGATTTTGGGTATAAGCTCCGCAGCGAACAGCAATTTCAATGTAAGTTAATGGCACATTGTGATTTTCCGCCACAAAAAGTTCAAGTCCATTGGACAGCCTGTAGTGATAGAGGTTTTCAATGGGAGTTTTTTCCGCAAAAAGTGAAAAACCAGTAAAAAGAAGGACAAAAAGTAAAAAAAATCTCTTCATTTATTTTCTCCATCATTTGGGCGTTCCCGCCTGCCTTGCGTCAGGCGGTCGGGCTTTTCGTGGTTCCGCTTTCGCTCCATTCCTCAGCCACTGCGTCTAAAGAGCCATGGCTTCGGAACAGCCTTTCAGGCTGCCACTACAATCCCTAACGTTGTAGGCTCGCAGGTAAGCCACGGGGCTCTTGCGGGTCCCTTACGCTGTAGGCTCGCAAGTGGGCAGCGGGGCTCTTCGGGACCCTTACGCTGTAGGCTCGCAGGTAAGCCACGGGGCTCTTCGGGACCCTTACGCTGTAAGTCAGACAGGCAAATCTTCTTTAGGCCTTAAAAGTTTCCACTCCACCCAGATCAAGGGTTGCAAAAAGGTCGTCCAGAGTTTCACGGCGGCGTATTTCCTTAAGGCTTCCGTCTTCCCTCAAAAGAATTTCCCCACAGCGAACCTTTCCGTTGTAATTGTAGCCCATTGAACGACCGTGGGCACCGGCGTCGTGAATAATCACCAGGTCACCAATATCGATTTTAGGAAGAGGACGCTGAACGGCAAATTTATCGCAGTTTTCGCAAAGACTTCCTACAACGTCGTAAACCTGATCGCATGGAGCATTTTCCTTGCCGCTTACAGTAATTTCGTGGTAAGCACCATACATTCCAGGCCTCATAAGGTCTGCCATGCAGGAATCCAGGGCAATGTATTCTCTGTAAATGTGTTTCTGATGAATTGCTGTTGAAACCAGATATCCGTAAGGACCTGTAATAGGGCGACCGCATTCCCAGTAAATTGCAAGAGGGTCAAGGCCGGCAGGAACAATAATTTCATCGTAAAGTGCGCGGATTTTCTTTGCAACTTCTTCGTAGCTCACCTTTTTCTGGTCAGGCTTGTAAGGAATACCAAGACCACCGCCCAGGTCAGTAAATTCGATTCGAACGCCGCATTTTTCCTTGATTTCTACGCAGAGTTCAAAAAGAATTTTGGCAGTATCTGCAAAAAAGTCAGGATTTAGTTCATTTGAAGCAACCATTGTGTGAAGACCAAAATGTTTTACGCCCTCAGCCTTGCAGATTTTATATGCTTCCAAAAGCTGTTCCCTGGTAAGACCGTATTTAGCTTCTTCAGGCTTACCGATGATTGCGTTTCCACCCTTCTTAAGTGGACCCGGATTATAGCGGAAACAGATTGTTTCCGGCAATTTTCCACCCAGGGCATTTTTCAAATATTCAATGTGGGTAAAATCGTCAAGATTGATGATATTTCCCTTTTCATAGGCATACTGATATTCACTTGCAGGAGTTTCATTGGAAGTAAAAATTACTTTTTCTCCCTTGATCCCGCTCAAGTCAGAAAGCATAAGTTCTGCAATTGAAGAGCAGTCAGCACCGCAACCTTCGCTTGCAAGGATCTTCATTATATAAGGGTTAGGGCAGGCTTTAACCGCAAAGTGCTCCCTAAAAATCGGAAAAATACTGAATGCTTTTGTAAATTCCCGCATGTTCTGGCGGATTGCTTTTTCATCATAAATATAGAAAGGAGTTGGAAACTTTTTTACAACTTCCTTAAGCTCTTCATTTGTAAGTGGAAAATATCTGGACATAAAAAACCTCTTTGTTTTAAGTTATCCCAATATAACTTTTATAAGAGGAAAATTCAATAAAGAGTACAAAGACCTTTTACCCGGGACAGGCGGCCTTTACTTCTTTTACACATGCACTTCTTACGCTCTTGAATAAAAGTCAATTTTCTACTATTATAAATTTTGTCGCCGGGATGGTGGAATGGTAGACACAAGGGACTTAAAATCCCTCGGCAGTTAAATGCCGTGCCAGTTCGAGTCTGGTTCCCGGCACATTTTGTTTTAAAGTGTAATTGCTTTAATTTTACTTTAGCTGGTTTAGCCGAACTGGCACATCTTTACAAGGTGGTTTACTTATAGTAAAACCACCCTTTTTTTTAGGTTTTTCGCTATGTTTTCAGACACTCACTTTCACTACAATCACACAACAATTGACGGCTTTTTGGGAACTACGGCAAACGGAGTTGAATTCCTTACAAAAATGGCAGAACGAAACTGCTTTTTTGGACTTGATATCGGCACAGAATGCGACGACCTTTTGACTCGCCAGGCCACTCTTGATTCAAGCATTTCCCAGATAAAAGATGTTAGTCTGGCAGACAAAGTTCGAAATTTCCTTTACTTTGCAGCCGGAATCTGGCCTTCTCCGGAAGCAATAAAAGACAGATTCAATCAAATGGAAATTTTAAAAAACAATATCGCTCAGGCAGTAAATTCCGCCGACCAGGATACCCTGCACAGAAAAATTCTTGCCCTGGGAGAATTTGGCCTTGACCACCACTGGAACCCAAGCGGCGTAGACGGAAGGTGCGAAAGCGACTTTGACCAGGCTATGTTTGATGGAGAAAAGGAACTTTTTAAAATGCAGCTGGATCTTGCCCGCCAGATGAAGCTCCCTTCCATAATTCATTCCAGAGATGCCTTTGAAGACACTTTGAACTGCATAAAAGAAGTGGGTTATAACAATGGAATTATCCACTGCTACTCTTACGGAGCTGAAGAAGCAAAGGCTTTTTTAAGTGAAGGCTGGTACATCAGTTTTTCCGGCTCGGTAACCTACACAAAAAGAAGCAAGATGGAAGCCATGATTGAGCTTATAAAAACAGTTCCAGATGAAAGAATTCTTTTGGAAACTGACTCTCCCTACCTGGCTCCTGTTCCTTTGCGGGGCACAATTAATACTCCTGTAAACGTTGAGCACACCTACCGCTTTATTGCAGAAATCAGAGGCACAAGTCCGGAAGAACTCAGCGCCCTTGTGGACAAAAATATCAGACGACTTTTCTTTAGTGAAGAAAAATAGAATCCTGTAAAAACGGATAGCGGCGAGCGTGGAGGGGAGCGAAGCTGCCGGCCAGGCTTTACAATTTTTTTATGGCCGCTCTTAGGGCTAAAAAAACTAAAAAGTCAGGGCCTGCCGACTGATTTTACAAAAATGCCGGGCCGGCCGACCGAAAGGGGAGCCCCGGAAGGCGAGTTGGTAGCCTCCCCTCCGCCCAAATTCCTATCTCAATTGAAATAATATTTCGCCCAAAATACTGCATTTCCTGAAATATTCCTGCAAGCGGACCATCCGAAAAACACAGGCCCAATAAAAAAGCGAAAGCCCCTTTTGGAATCTTCCGCCTGTAAAATCTATTCCACCTGACTGTAAAGACCGCTCATTTCTTCCCGCCAGTCCGGTTTTGTGTCTTTTTCTTCCCAATCGATTATTTTTTTGATTTCAAAATGTCTCTGGTCCCGGGGATTTTCAAAATAAAGGATTCCAAAACGCCCCTGACCGATGTAGGCGATTTTTTCGTTCTGACCAACTTTTTCGCTCTCAGAAAGCTTTGCCATAACACATTCAAAATGTACTGGTTTTTTGCTGGATTTTTCTGCAATCGCACTAGACATGTCGCTTATCTGCTGATTGCAGATTGGACAGATATTTTCCCTGGCTTTAAATTCCTGAATTGCCTTTGCTTTTTTGGCAGCCTGTTCCGGATTTTCCTGAGGAAGGAAGCGGAATTTTGCTGCCTTTTTCTGACTTTCGTTCTGACTTTCCAGGCGGCCTGTATTGCCCCTGTTATTATTGTTATTTGTATTTTTTTTCTGTTCGTTCCAGTTACGACGCCTGTTTTTTCCGTGCCGTTTTTCCATAAACAAAATGCTCCTTTTCCGGAGCCAAAATTAGTCCCGGAACTGCAGTTCTTCAGGGTCTTCCACAAGTTTTCTGCTGATAACCTGGGCAATCCTCTGAATCGCATTATTTAAATATTCTTCATCATGAATTTTCATCCTTAACTCCATGAGCCTTGGAGAAAGTTCACAGTCCTTTTCAAGAACAAGAGTCCTGGCTGCTTCTCTGCTACTAGAAATCATAAAAACTCCGCAAAAGCATTTTCTATGTGATACACCTCAGGAAAACCCGGCATATCATTGACAATTACATCAAAACGAATAAAGTCGTTACTATATTGTCGATGAATTGCAAGAAAACATTTAGCGGTTTTAATAATTCTTTTTTGTTTTCTTTGATCTAAAACATGAGAGAGAAGTTCTGCATTGCCATTTGGAAGGGTTTTTACCTCCACAAAGACCAGAAGCTCTTCTTTTTTTGCTATTATATCAATTTCTCCGCGCCTTGTCCTGTAATTGCGCTGAATTATTTCATATCCTTTTTTAATCAAATAGAAAGCGGCTTTGTCTTCACCTGCATTTCCAGTCTCTTTTTTGCCATGAGAATCCTTTGAGCCTTCCATCAAAGCTCCTCTAAATCCTCGGCATCGTCTAATTCTTCCAGTTCGTCTACTTCTTCCAGATCTTCAACATCATCCAGACTTTCAAGCTCTTCCACCTGACTTGTTGCCGCTTTTGCCTTTTCCTGAGCAGCCTTTCTGGCTACAGGCTCGGCAATTTCGTAACCTTCCGAAAGAAGATAGGGAACAGGCCAGTTTTTTAAAGCATCAACATGATACTGACTGGCAGGCTTGTTATCAGACAAAAACATATTTACCCCGTCTTCAAAAAAAACAGGGGCGGAAAAGCAGGTTCCCACCTTTATCTGATTTACATTAATTCGATGCATTACAGCCATTTTTTACCTCCAGAAACAGGTTTAAGGCAGAATTAGTTTTTGCCAGCCGACTTTGCTATGTGGGCAAAGATTTTGGCAACAATTTCCCAGGTTTCCAGGGGAATTGCATTTCCTATTTCTTCAAAAGTCAAAACCCCGGCAAGAAAATCGTCCTGAACAAGGGGAACTTTGTTTTCTCTGGCAATTTTCAGAAGTTTTTCTGCAACTTTTCCCTTTGCCTTTGCACTGATAAAAGGACAGTCCGCATCTTCCGGATATTTTAACGCTACAAGCTGACATTCTGAATTATTTTTACCTCTTTCCATTCAAACCCTTCCGTCCACTAAAATAAGACTTTCTTCACCTGATGGAAAATCAAATTCCTCATCTGAACCAGCCCTTACCTTCCATTCCGGAAAGTTTTTCTTAAAAGAAAGAAGGTCAAATTCTTCATTCAAAATTACTCTTGTTTCGTTATTATTTAATAATACCACGAATTTATAATTTTTTTCAAAAAAATTTACGCTGGCAGATATTTTTTTTACTTTTTTCTCCTGGGGATTAAGGAAGAGAAAAACAGAGCCCTTTGCTGTTACAGGTTCTGTTGATGGCCTTGTTACAGATTCTGCTGATGGTCCTGTTAATTGTCCTGTTACTGGTCCTGCAACCGGCTTTGTTACTGGTCCAGCCGGCAGACTCTTTATTTTTCCATCAAACTTTGCCGGTAGATTTTCTTCTGCTGCTATTTCAGAAATATTTTGGGCTGAAGTCCAGGGCCCTCCCTCTTGAACCCCAACAGAATATTCCACCGGAATTTTTATCCAGGAACCATTGGCAGAAAGACTTTTTCCAAAACCTGAATGATTAAAAAGAGAAAGAAGACCGGATTTTTTTATAAAATCCAGACTTGAAAGGGAAGTAAAAAACTCCTTAAAAAGAGCGGCTTCTCTATCTGCACCGGCTTCTGCAAAAAAGATATTATCAGAGTTTTCCTGGCCTATAAATTCTCCACTGCCTTCTGAATTTTCATGGCCCTTAAAATTTCCGCCAGCTTCTGACCCTCCCCCATCTTCAAATTTTCCGCCTGCTCCCAAGCCTCCCCCATCCTTAAAATTACCGCCTTCTTCAAAGTTTCCGGAATCCTCAAAATCTCCGCCATCCAGAAAAAAGCGGACTTCTTCTATTCCGGCCTCCAGTCCTTTCTGCTGTAAAGCCAGAAAGGCTTTTCCTGCAGCAAGTTCCCGGCCTGGAAAATGGCTTGCAATCAGCCTTGCTTTTCTAAAAAGATTTCTTGAAAAAGGAATTGAAAGAGATTTTAAAGTTTGAAAAAGGTAATAATTAAAGGAATCTGGCGCAAGGCCCAGCTTTTCAAAATAGGAAGAAAGGGCTCCTTCAAGAATATTGCCCTTAGAATCAAAGAGAGCACTGATTGCCTGACCTACAGGCTTTTGCACTCCCTGCTCCATTTCCCTAACAAGAAAAACCTTCTGTCCGTCAACCTTAATTCTTGCCAGAAAGGCCTCACCTTCCTTTAGGGAAAGCTGTGAAGAAATTAAAAAGCGGTTTCCTCCAAAGCCTACTGTAAACTTTCCACCGCCATTGTCTTTTAGAACCCTCAGATAAACAGAACTGCCCTCACCGTAGGACTTAGAATTAGCCTGTACGTTGAGGGCAGCCTTGTGTACTGAAACACTTTGAGTATTCATTACGCAGAATGAAAATTATTTTTCAGCTGGAGCGTTGTGTTCAGCTACTTTTTCAGCCTTGATTGCTTCTTCTGCAGTGTGAGCAGCAGCTTCTGCATTTTTGTTCTGCAGAGCGATGAAGTTAGCAACTTCTCCGCCGAGCTTCTCTTTAACTTTCTTACCTTTACCGATTTTGTCGCGGAGGTAGTAGAGCTTAGAGCGGCGAACTTTACCAACACGTACGATTTCTACTTTTACGATACGTGGGCTGTTTACAGGGAATACACGTTCTACACCAACGCCGTAAGATTCCTTGCGAACAGTGAAAGTCTTTCTTGCACCAGAGTTCTTGATGCAGAGAACAACACCTTCATATACCTGGATACGTTCTGTTTTACCTTCGATAATTTTGAAGTATACTTTTACTGTATCTCCAACATTGAATTCTGTTGTGTATGGACGTTTCTGTCCTTCTTCAATTGCTTTAATAAGATCCATTATAAATCTCCTGAATCCGCAGACTTTTCTTTTTGAAGAGCATTTTCACGCTCTCTTCTTGCCAGCTTCTGCTTTTTCTTGCAGTTTTTTAAGGCTGTCTGCTCTGTTATTTCCTCAATCATCAATTCGGCTTCCAGAGAAAGCTGTCCATTCTGTCTGGCTTTCCAGATCATATCTGGTCTAACCCTCAGAGTTTTTTCCAGCCGCTTTTTTAGCCGCCACTTCCGAATCAATTCATGATTTCCCGAAAGAAGTTCTTCTGGTACTCTCAAGCCCTCATACACTTCCGGTCTGGTGTACTGGGGATATTCAAGAAGTCCGTCGCTGTGACTTTCTTCAACAAGGGATTCGCTGGAAATTACTCCGTCAACAAGCCTGTAAACCGTATCAACGATTACAGTTGCCGCAACTTCCCCGCTGGACATAACGTAGTCTCCAAGAGAAATCTCGTCGTCCACGTACAAGTCGATTATCCTCTGATCGATACCTTCGTAACGACCGCAGATAAATACAAGTTCATCTTCGCGACTTAATTCAAGAGCTTTTTTCTGAGTAAAAGGACTTCCGCTTGGGGTAACAAAAACTACCCTTTTTCGCTTTGCCTTTACACTGTCCAAAGCTCTCGCAAGGGGCTCCGTAAGCATAAGCTGTCCGGCGCCGCCACCGTAAGGAGTGTCATCACATTTATGGTGCTTATCAAGAGCAAAATCTCTGATGTTCACCAGATCGTAGGCAATAATTTCCTTTTCAACCGCTTTCGCCATGATTGAGTTTTCAAAATAAGGGCGAAGGATTTCAGGAAATAAGGTCAGCACAGTAAATTTCACAGGAATTACTCCAGAATCCAGAGGTGCATCAGCTGAATCGTCTTATTACGAACATCTACATCACTTATGTGCTGGTAATTCAGAGGAACCATAACGCTCCTTGCTTTTCCAGATGAAGTAACCTTCAGTTCCTGACTAAGACTTTTGCAACTCTCGGAGATAGAAACTTCAAGCAAGTAACCAGCTCCGCCTTCCAATACGTCTGTGATTGTCCCGACTTCTTCTATAATTCGTTCAGCCGGTGCAGTCCCATCTGCCACTCTATTGCTATCCCAAATTAAGGAACAGCCTTTTAAATCTTCAATGTACCACTCATCCTTTCCAGGCTTATGTGCGTACTTTTCCGGCACAAGCAATTCCCAGTTTCTGTACTTTTGTACTTCTTCAGGTGAATTAATTTCTGCCAGTTTCATGTACAAGGTACCGTTTCCAATGGATGCAGACTCGACTGTGCAAGCCTTCTCTACAGAACCGTTCCTCAAAGTAACTTCCTTAAGAACCTCTAAGTGTTCGTAATAGCCGGAAGCACTCTCAACTTTAAATTCCCCCGTAATTCCATGGGAAGCGCGGACGAACCCTACAACAAGCTGCCTTTCTTCTTTCATCAGCATTAATCAAGTATATCAAGGCTATAGCGTTTTCCATCTTTTGTAGATGAAGCGCTAAGAACAGTTCGCATAGCTTTTGCAATACGACCGTATTTTCCGATAACTTTGCCGATATCGTTTTCAGCAACTTTCAGTTGAAGAACCATACCTCTTTCGCCTTCAGTTTCAGTTACTGAGACCGCAGATGGATCATCGACCAATGATTTAGCAATATATTCGATCAGGTCTTTTTCCATTTTCGTTCCCTAGAAACTTAGTTTGAAGCTTTTTTAGTCTGTTTGTTCATCAACTTCTTTACGATGTCAGTTGGCTGAGCACCTACGCTGATCCAGTATTTAGCGCGCTCCATGTCGATTTTAACCTGTCTTTCTTCTGCTTCAATAGGCATGAAAGTACCGATTTCTTCGATGCATTCTCCATCGCGCGGTTTACGAGAATCCTGAACTACAACACGGTAGTATGGACGTTTCTGTGTACCGAATCTCTTAAGTCTGATTTTGACCAATTTATAACCTCCAAAGAGCTGTTTCCAGCCCCGAATTTTCTAAAAAGCATACAATTACACCCATTTTGAGTGTGAAACCCAATAATACAGAAATAAAAAGGTTTAGTCAATGACGGAGAAAAATCTCACCCCAGCAGAGGCATTATATATAAGCCGGCGCAAAAAAAAACGGTGGTATGAGAAAAACTCAAAAACCACCGTCTTAACTCCAGACCTTTTTTTCTAAAGTTTAAAGGTATCGATTTTTTCTGTAAGCTCCTTTGAGTCTGCCAGATTCTTTTCAGAATTATCGGTTACCAGATCTACTGCTCCACTGATGCTTTCTACGCTTTTAGTCATCAGATTCATGCTTTCTGTAATATGGTTTGTTACATCTGAAAGTATTTTCATTTCACGCACAACCTGATCCGCATCTTCCATCATTTCTGCAGAATTATTTTTTACGGCTACAGTTGAATCGTTGATATTCTTCATTGCTTCCAGAACCTGCTTGTTTCCCTCGTTCTGTTCATCCATGGCACTCTTAACCACAAGTTCCTGAGAACGAACTGTCTGTGCCAGGTCATATATAATATTAAACTGACTCTTAACCTCTTCTATGCTGTTGGAAATGTGAGTAATTGATTCTGAAAGGGTTTTAAGATTTTCGTCGATATTTTTTCCCTGGGTATTTGACTGTTCTGCCAGTTTTCGAATTTCGTCTGCTACAACGCTAAAACCTTTTCCTGCTTCACCGGCATGAGCTGACTCAATAGCGGCGTTCATGGCAAGAAGGTTGGTCTGGCTGGCAATTGTCTGAATGATTCTACTTGCATCCAGAAGAAGAGTAGACTGTTCCTGAACCTGAAGGGCAACGGAAACCGCATTCTGAATTTTATTTCGACCGTCTTCAGAAGCATTTCCCAGCTGGTCCACTACGCTTACATTCTTTTCAAGTATTTGAGTAACAGATTTTACATTTGCTACCATCTGATCTACCGCAGCTGAAGACTGAGTCACAGAAGAAGACTGTGATTCAATACTATCGTTTAATTCCTTGATTTTTTCTACAATCTGATTTACGGAAATATTTGATCCTTCAACTCCTGTAGCCTGATTTTTCATTTCATTTTGAACAATTCCGATATTTTTAGAAATTTCATCCACATTACTCTTTGCTGCTCCCAGACTGGACTGCAATTCCCCTGCTGTTCTTGTAGAATTTCTGGAAGAATCAGACATATCCGAAAGAATATTTTTTGTGGTATCCCTAAAGTTGTTAATATTATTTACAAGTTCTCCAACTTCACAGCGACAAAAAACCTTTAAAGGTTCAATTGTGTAATTTCTTTTGGAAAGCTCTTCTGTGTGAATTGTAACTTCTTTAATTCCTTCATCAATAGCCCTGATAGTAACAAATGTGCTTAAAAAGTTTACAATTGTAAAAGTAATTCCTACCGGTAAAAGTTTATTTATCATAAAGTACTGAGTACCATTTTCAAGATTTGCAGGAACAGAAGCAACGTGTTCTACAAACATAAAAACAGAACTCATAGCAAGAAGGATTACAATATTTGTTCTTTTTGAAAAAGACATAATCTGAACTTCTTTGTAGTGTGGCAGCCAGCATAGAGAATGCTCAGCAAATCTTAAAAGAAGAACAAAACCTACCATACTGAATCCAAATGCAAGTCCCCACAGAACTAAAAACCATGTATCAAAAGTTTCCCAGTTACTTTCAAATGCACTGAATTCAATTCCGCTTTTATTTGCAACTACAATCGTTAGAAGGGCAAGAAGAACACAGAAAGTCAGAACAAAACCAATATTTATATTGTACCAGTTCTTAAAATAAAGGTTTGTAGACCTGATTGATTCTTCACTTCCATCATAAGCTGCAAGCTTCTTTCTAAAAAAGAAATAGGT
>JAILKG010000230.1 GCA_024693915.1 Treponema sp. | reverse complement strand
GGAAACAAACTTTGTCATTCCAAAGAACTTTCCAGAAAGGAACTTTCAGATATTAATGGCGGCTTTAGTCCCTATGGTTACTACGATCCGGCCACAGGAACTGTTTATTCCGGTCCAAAAACTTATACATCACCAAATCATAATAATGGGGTACCAACTTGCAGCAGCAGCAGCGGTTATGGTTCCGGCACTTGCAGTGGCACAAGTTACGGCTCGGGAAACTGTTCAAATTATACAGCAGTTTCAGCTTTTCACTATGGCGCAAGTTCCGCTCCAAATGTAACAAGCTACCCCGACAATTTCGCCAGCCCCAAGCCTGAACAACTGGTAATTGAAGATCCTTTCTGCTGCAGATACACAGTTCCAGAAGGATTTTAAAATGTAACAGAGCTTAAAAAAGAAACCATTTAGGACTTCCTTAAGTGATTCTTTATGGCTTCCCCATCTTTCCTTCATACTTCTTTCTGGGAGGGGAAGCCTTTTTTGTTGCCCTAGCTTTCCAGGGCCTTTTTTACTTTGTCAAAATCTTTTAAGGAAATGCCGGTAAGCCGTTTTTCCATTTCTTCAAAGGCTTTGTCAAAAGCTTTTTCTTTTAGTTCTTTAAGCTTTCCTTCAGAAAAATTATCGAAGGCAAGGGCATCCTCAAAAGCAGACAAGCTTCTTATGCCGCTTTCCAGACCTCCTGAATTCAGCACCTTTTCAAAGCCTCTTTCATTTCTTTTTTGATTAAGACTATCCGACTTTCCCCTGCCTTCGGATTTTTCAAAAAAAATTATTTTTTCAAGGCTTATATCTGGCTCCCGTAAAAGTTCTTCCACAGAAGAAAGCTGAACCCCGGGAATGCAAAGCCCTTCTGGACTCAGCGTATAGTTTTTAACTTCCGGACACTGGGCAAAGCGGCTTTCAAACCACCAGGCAAACATCTTCATTCTGCTGTCTGTCTTTACCTTTTGCCCAAGATAATTTTTTCCCTCAGTAAGATTTCCCCCAAAATAAGAAGGCAGGGCTTTACTTTCGCCTGTCACCAGCCTGCTGGAAGAAGAATGGGCCTTCTGCTCAAAAGTGCTTCCCTTAATGTGGGTCTGCCTCTCCGGGAAGGCCAGATCCAGCCCCGCAAGATAAATTTTTCTGGCTCCGCATAAATGACAGAAATTCCAGGCACAGGAAGCAACGGAACCACCACTTCCAAGATCAGTTTTGGAAAAGACTGAATTTTCTTCCCCCTGGCCCGCAAGATGGGAATTTAATTTTTCCTCTGTCCTGTCAAAAACGTACTTTTTTTCTGTCTTTAAAAGACCGGATTTTCTGGCCGTTCCAGTTAAGCCAGACTCATCTGCTGCCACTGCAAAATCACTTTTTCCAGCTTCTTCTGCAAGGCTGCCCTTCCCGCATGCCTTATCCAAAAAAATCTTTCTTGCATTTTCAGCCATTTTTTCTTCAATAAAACGACCCAGGGGCATCTGGCTTTTGGCTGTAACAATTTTTCTAAATTTTTCCCGAAAGACTGCAGGATAGGCTTCTGCCAGAGTGACCAGAACGCTTTCCGGGGCTTTTATGCCGGCAATATGACACCAGGCATAATACTGAGGATCAGTTAAAACTACAAAATCCGGCTGGCAGCCATTCTTTATAAGAAGCCTCAAGGCTGTATCAACGGCAACAATAATGCACCTTTTGGAAATTTCCCTCAGATAGGGAAGGATTTTCCCAAGGGATGGACCTGCCGCCACCAGTAAAAAAGGAAGGCCGCCACCATTTTCAATGTCGGTTGCAAGGGCCTTATGGCGGTAAATCCCTGCATCATCCAAAAGGGCAGCCAGTCGGGCGTTTCTCCAGCAATTTCTATTCCACAGGTAACCAAATTTCTTTGTGGTAGCACCATTTATTTTTTCTTTTTCCCGGTTTCGTGCCACAAGTTCATCCACCTGGGCAAAAAAAGCAGAATTATGACTTTTCCAGACAGGCATAGAAATAAAAAGCGATTTTGTGACAGAATACTGATTTATAAGCTTCACTGCCTCTTCCGAACTATTGGTAAGGGCAATTATCAGATTTTTGTGGGCAAAAACAGCTTCCCAGTCAAAAACAAAAAGAGAAGCAAAAAAATGAAGGGGACAGGGTTCAAGAATTATAAAAGGAAGCTCAGCTAGTTCCGTTTTTGCAGCCGCCGCAAGCAAACTGTAACCCAGACCAAATCCTTCAAAAACCAGGGCTTGAGTATTTTTATCCAGAGCGGAAAGCTGACCTTCCGCTTCCCTCTGGGGGTTATAGGCAGAATGAAGTTTTAAGCCATTTTCTTCTCCGCAGGGAAAACCTTTTGGAGACAAAGAAAGCTTCCAGAAATCAAAAAAACTTTCCACATTCTCTTTATTTTCTATTTCTAAAATCAGGTCTGAAAAAATATCAAAGAGCGAGGGAAAGCGTTTTTTAAAAAGCCCTGCATTTTTTTTGAAAAAATCTTTATTCCATATAGATTTCAATTACCATGTTCTCCGTAACCGGTGTTCCTGGAGCCGGATTCTGAGATTTTACCCATCCCGAGCCATTTATTTTCACCTGCAGTTCTTCCCTTTCAACAAGATTCATCAACTGTCTTTTTGAAAGACCGGTAAAATCTGGCAGAACTTCACCAATTTCAACATTTTTTACCGGAGAAATTTTTATTTTTCCGGAATGTTCAAGGCTTTCTGCAGCCCCTCGGCTCATTCCCAGATAATCGATAATTTCATCGGCCGCCTTTGCAATTACAGGAGCAACAATTCGTCCGGCATAGGTTTCGCCCTTTGCCTTTAAAACAACTATGTAAAGAATAATTTCAGGATCTTCCACAGGGAAAATAGCCATACAGTTTGAAAGAAAGTCTGTTGAACTGTAACCGCCGTGAACTTTATCAGCCATCTGGGCAGTTCCGGTTTTTACACCAATAGAAATATCGTTCAGTCTGGCCCGACTTCCTGTTCCGCTTCTTGCTGTAGTTTCCATACAGCTTAAAACATAGCGGGCTGTGGATTCCTTAAAAACCCTTTCTTTTTCTGTAGGCTGGTGCTCATAAATCACACTTCCGTCTTTTGCAGTAATTCTTTTTACAATAGAAGGCTTAAGAGGAATTCCACCATTTGAAATTGCACTGGCCGCCTGAATCATCTGCAGGGCAGAAACACTGATTTCCTGTCCGATTGCAATTGTAGGTTTTGAACGAGCCGACCAGGTTGAACTTGAAGGATCTTTTACGGAACCATAGGTTTCTCCCGGCAAATCTATTTCAGTTCTCTGACCAAAACCCAGACCCCGGATTCTTGCAATAAAATCTTCTTCACCTATTCTGTCACTTATCTGTCCCAGTGCATCGTTACAGGAATATTTTAAGGCATCCCTTGGAGTAAGCCAGCCGTGTTTTTCCAGACATTTTATTTTGATTGTTTCTCCGCCACGAATTCTTCTTTCATAAAGTCCGTCGCACAAAAAACTATCCCCATCCTTTATGCGGCCGTCATCATAGAGCATGGCTACCGTAAAAATCTTAAAAACAGAACCCGGCTCGTAAGCCATCATGGCAGGCCGGTCAATTGTCTCAGAAATTGAAGCCATATTGTATTCGTTTAAGTTTGCAGAAGGCAAACTGATGTAGCTTAAAATTTCGCCGGTTTTTGCTTCGCTTGCAATCAGCATCATAGATTCAGCCTGCGTAGTTTCCATAGTTTCCCGGGCAATCTGTTCCAGCTTGTACTGAAGGTTAGCGTCAATTGTCAGATAAACATTGTTTCCAGACTTTGTTTTTCCACCTTCCTCGTCAACAGGCTGAAGATACTGCTGCATGGAATATTCAACGCCAGCAAGCCCCTTTCCGTCATCTCCCATAAAACCAATCAGCTGGCTGGCCAGAGTGTTTTCAGGATATACCCGACCAGGAATTTTATCAAAAGACATAAAAAGGTATTTTTTTTCGTCAGCAATTTCTTTTAATTCAGTATAAGATGCCTGATTCACCTTTTTTCTTAAGTAGACAAAACTGGCTTTTTCATTTTGGTTCAAAATTGAAAGAATCTGAGCAGGAGTCATTTCCAGAGGAGAAGCAACATCATTTGCAAACTGTTCTTTATTTTTTATAAGATGAGGGGTAACTCCAACGTGATAAAAGTTTGTCTGAACTGCAAGAGGTTTTCCCAGCCGGTCAACGATAGACCCCCGTTCAGCCTGCTGATTTGGAAGCTGAATGGCAGAAACCGGCGTAAAAGCAAGAATGGCATAACGAGAGAAGACATAAATGAAAAAAACTGAAATGAGCACCAGCATGACTATCAAAGCCGGCTTTTTAAAATACAAGTTCATTTTCCGATAATTTTTCCCGTTACATTTTTTACGGAAACGAAGCCGTAAGACCTTGAATCCACAGATTCAGAATAATTGTCGCCCAAAGCAAGAACATAGCCCTGGGGAACTGAATCATACTGGCTCATTTTTAGAAACTGGTCTCTGCTAAGGCAAATTTTGTTTCCACCCAAAATAAGATTATAATCCGAATCTTCACTAAAATCTAGATGAGTACCACCGGTAGCAGCAACCCTCTTTACAACTGTTTTATTGTCATGAAGGTATATTACAACATCTCCGGTCTTTGGTTCTGCCCACTGAAAAATAAATGTACCTCTGAAAGGAATTGCAAGTCCGTAGGTAAGCTTGTTTACAAAAACTACGTCTCCGTCATTAATTGCAGGAAACATGGAAGAGCCGGAAACGTGAAGAATGTCAAAAGCAAAAAGTTTTATAAAAATTCCGGCCGCAAGACCTGCAATAACGATTTTAATAAAAAGTGATGAACTTTTTCCTTCCATAATAATTACTTTATCATAATTTTAAATGCCCCGCAATTTGGCTGCCCTGAATATTTCCTCCTCCTCAAAAGATTTTCTTCTAAATTCCTCTTCTTCTTTTTCCGATAGTTTGAATATGGAAATTATAAGTTACGTTGGCTACGACAACAAAAAGTACAATTCAGGCTTTGACAGCAAGGCAAACCGCTTTACTGCCTGGTTTTCTCAGCGTGAAAAAACTGGGAAAAAGCACAAAAAAGAAAAGAATCCCATCATCACAGGCTTTTCGGCTACAGCAAGAGAAAAACCTGTTGCCGCCCGAACTATAAAATCAGTCTTTTCTTTTAAAGAATTCCTTATTCAGACGGGAAAATTTGTCCGCTCCATAGAAGCAAATGCCGCAAAAATTCTGATTTCCATATCTCTCGTAGTTTTAACAGCCGGCATACTTACTTTTTCGCTTATTTTTTCATCCTGGCTCAAAAATCATACTTCCCCTGTAACTTTTGAAAATCATCAGGATGAAGTACAGCTTTTAGATAAACTCATGCTCAATTTTGCAAAAGAGGGACTTGACGACTACTCCTCAGACGGAACTCTACTGGATTCTCAAACAGCTTTAGATTACGACAGCCTTTTTACCCAGCCGGTAAGTTTTAAAACATACACTGTAAAAAATGGCGACACAATCAGCGGAATTACAAAAAAATTCGGCCTCTCTAATATCTCTACAATTATAGCCGTAAACAATATTGAAAATGTACGCCTTATCACCGCTGGTAAAAAGTTAAAAATTCCTTCAACCGACGGTCTGGTCTACAAAGTACAGAGGGGAAATTCACTTCAGGGCCTTTCTGCAAAATTCTCAGTTCCCCTGGAAAAACTTCTTGATATAAACGAACTGGACAGCGCGGAGCTCTACGTAGGTCAGGAACTTTTTATTCCGGGCGCCAGAATGGGCACAAACGACCTTCTTCAGGCTCTTGGTGAACTCTTTAAAATCCCTATCAAGGCAAAATTCCGCTACACCAGCATGTTCGGTCCCCGCCTTGACCCGATTACAGGGGCAAAATCCAGCCACACAGGAATTGACCTGGCCTGCCCAACTGGTACTGCAATTTACGCTTCCTGCCCTGGAACAGTTGCCTTTGTAGGATATTCCAATATCTTTGGAAACTATGTAATTTTGAAACACGCAAACGGCTATCAGAGTCTTTACGGACACATGTCAAAAACTCTGGCAAGAAAGGGACAGGTAGTAGACCAGAATACAAAAATCGGTCTGGTAGGTTCTACCGGCTACTCTACAGGACCTCATCTGCATTTTACAG
Source organism: Treponema sp. (assembly GCA_024693915.1). Taxonomy (GTDB): domain Bacteria; phylum Spirochaetota; class Spirochaetia; order Treponematales; family Treponemataceae; genus Treponema_D. The sequence continues at coordinate 12,460 of JAILKG010000230.1, read as the reverse complement.
TTTACAAACACGGAAAACTTGTGGACCCGATGAGCGTGCTGAAATAAAAAAACGGATTACAAAAATTTTGAGGCATAATATGTATCCAGAAATGTACAGTAAAATTTCCATCTGCGGAGAATGCGGTCGGGAAATCAGAGAAAAGTTCAGGTTTTGTCCCTGGTGCGGAAAAACCTGTAATCAGGAAAAAGAGCTTTCTAATTTTGCAGAACACATAGAAAATGTAAAAAGAGAAGAAAGATTAAAACAGATTGAAAATGCACAGAAAAGGCTGGAAGAACTAAAAGAAGAGCTCAATGTGATGGTTCTTCAGGCAGAACTGGCACGTTAGATTAATTTAGGCTTGCTATATAACACAGGCCGCCAGCGAGCTCAGATAAGGACAGCCTAAAAATTGCATTCGCGATTTTTTTAACGGCTTGCTATATAACACCGGCCGCCAGCGGCCTATCACAGGAGGAAATTATGAAGTCTTCAAAAAAAATATTTTTGACACTTTTTCTTGCTCTATCAGGTCTTGCAAACATTCAGGCAGGAATAAAATTTGGAGACGGCGATATAAACTCCCAGAATCAGCTTCTCTTCACTTTAAAACATTCCATTCCGGGAACTGAAGGTTACCGAACTCTTTTTAAAGCAGACCTTCAGAATGGAACCGCAGAAGTCCGCCCTGAAATTCTTACCTGCTACCCTGAACACATGGAGCTCATAAAAAACGAAAGCATTCTCCAGGTCAGAAACCGATACGGAATCGTCTGGTATGATTTGAAAAAGGAAGCATTTTCATGGAAAGAAAGTGTTTCAGAAGTTCCTTCAAATTCCTTGAGAATTGCCCCTTATGCAGTCAGTCCGGACGGAAAATGGAACTGCCATGTAGAAAAAAACTCTTACGCAACCGGTATTCTCTATCTTGAAAACATGGTGACCGGCAAAAAAATAGTCTTAAACGAAAGCGCCCCCTTCAGCTATAAAAGCGTTCCTGCAAAATGGCAGAACGACTCTTCCATCCTGGTCTATGAAAAAAACGGCTTTATCTACTTCTGCAATCCGGAAGCTCTTGTAAAAGAAGTTGAAGCAGGGGAAGAATATAGAAAAATCGGTCCAGGTTCAATAAACTCAGTCTGCTGGTCGGGGGGAAAATACCTTGTCTACATTGACTGTGACATGGTTTACAGAATCAACTCAAAAGAACTTTACACCCTTGGGCTTTACTCTGGAATTATTGGAAAAGGTACAAGCCTGGGTCGACTTCCTTTTATCTTCTCCCCTTCAAAAGACAAATTCAGCGTAAACGAAGACATCACCAGCCTGGTTGTAATACAGCAGGAAAAAAATTACACTCTTTACAAGGTAAGCGGTAAAGCTACCTGCGACTATTTTTCCGTTGTAAGTTCCCGCCCCTTCATCGATAACAAGCATGCACTTCTTGAAGCACAGGTAATCTGGGCTTCTTCCAGCGAACCTGCAATCTGGATAAAAACCATGCCATATTCTTCGGAAAAACCAAGCGCATGTGTTTATAAAATGAACGAAAAATTCCAGAAACTGCTGGAAATTGAAAATTCCGGGCTGCCCTGCATTTCCCCGGACAAAAGTCTTGCCGCCTTTTACTCCGGCTCAACAGTTTATGTTTACTCAACAGCAAACTGGAAAAGAATCGCTAGTTTTACTGCAGAAAATATTGAAAGTCTGGTCTGGGACAGCAAAAACTTCCTTTACACCGGCGGAGACAGAACAATTAAGCAGTGGAATCTGAACGATAATTCAAAAAAACTGCTCATGCTTTCTGCCGTTACAAACGGTTACTGGGATCTGGACGGAAGTCTTGTTGCAGACACAGGAAATGGAAAATCCTATATTTTTAACACAGAAAAAAGAAACTGGACAGAAAATAAAGCTGAAATCCGCCACACAAACATCACCAGAAACGAAGATTACCGTGTTTTCTGCGGCCAGACTGACAATAAAAATTACGAAAACGCCCTCTATGTGCGCTCTTTGAAGGGAAAGGCTGTTACAAAGCCTGTACTTGAAGAAAGCATTAGACCAACTCCAGAAAGACAGAAGGTTGCCCTCTCTTTTGATGCCTATGACAACGCCGACGGTATTGCAGGAATCATCTACGACCTGGACAACTACAATGTTCCTGGAACATTCTTTTTGAACGGTGAATTCATCCGCCGCTATCCAAATGAATGCAATCTTCTGGCAAATTCAAAAAACGACATGGCATCCATGTTCTTCTCCACCACAAAGCTTGTAAGCGGCGACTACATAATGGATGAAGAATTTATCCGCCGGGGACTTGCCCGCAACGAAGACGAATTTTTCCAGTGCACAGGAAGAGAACTTTCTCTTTTGTGGCACGCACCATACTACAAAAAAATCGACAAAGCCATTCAGGTAGGAAAAGCAGCTGGTTACACCTATGTGGATGCAGTAAGTCCATGTCTGGACACCGTTACTCTTGAAGATGCAGTAAGAGGAAGGGCTGAATACCTTTCTCCTGAAAAAATAATCAATATCTACATGGAAAATGTCCGCTCCGGAAAAGGAAGAATTCTTTCAGTTGCAGCAGGAATTTCCTACGGTGAAAGAGAAAGCTATCTCTATGAAACCCTGGATTTGCTTTTAAGCGCCCTTCTGGACGAAGGTTACGACATAGTTCTGGTGCGGGATGTAATTGGAAGATAAATTTACTGCTCTCACAGGCGCTATCTGCTCATAAAAAATCGGCTCAACTTCCGGGTATGGATTTTAAATAAAAAAAATTTTGATCTTTCTAGAATCGAACTTTAAAGCCTGTGCTCACCATAAAGGCATTGAAACCATTACCAGAGAAGACCGCCCCCAAAGGCATGTAGAAGGAAGCTTCCGGACCAGCCTTAATTCCCCTGCTGAAATTATAAAGATAAGAAAGTGAAAAATTCCAGTAAAGGAAATTTGCATTTTTCCAGAACCACTGGTTAATTTCCTGAACTTCCTGGGCAACAGTGCCGCTGGTAGCCTGATCACTTGAGTTCAAGCCATTCATTGTTTTTGAAAATCTTAAGTCAAAGGAAGGCCCGCTTCTTCCCTCAAAAATATGCTTTTCTCTGAAAGTATAAGTGTAATTAAGGGGCAAATCCACCAGAAAGCAAAAAGCAATATTGGAACTGTCTTCAACCCTGGCAGGAAAAGCGCATTTTCCATCCCACAAAAAATATTCAGAAAAAAAGGAAATCTTTGGCTGAAAGGAGAGGGGCTTGTCTGCAGGAAAAACCATTCCCACCGAAAAAGGAAAGGTCAGGGCAAAATAAGGAGTTTCCGTAAGGGATTCAATGGTTCTGAAAATTAAAAAAGGTTCAAAAGTCAAATACCATTCCAGCTGATGATGGGTCTTTTCTTCAAGAAAATCCTGGGGATAGGGAATTTCGTTGATTACTTCACTAAGTTCGCTTTTGCCCTCTGTATTTTCTTCTTCTAATTTTTCATCTGCCTGCCCGTAAAATGGAAGGCAAAAGAGAAGGCTGAAAAGCAGAAAAAAAAGTCCTATTTTTACAGAGTTTTTCCCTGCAGAAACTAAAAGAAGAGATCCTTGATTTATTCTTATAAAAAAATCACCCCGATGCAATTTCTTCTCCTGTGACAAGCCCGCCTGTCAGCCCCGCAAAACACCCCTGCCTTCAATAAGCAAAGTAAGGGACTTCTCCATTCTTACTAACAGAGCGAATTTCGAGTTAATAATTTTAAGTCAAAAACTGGCGGAGGGGGGATTGCAACACAAAAATCTTCTGCACGAGCCTAGCGAGTCAGTTTTTTTGCTGGCGCCTTCCCACCGGAAGCCAATTTTTATTTTTAAGTAACTAGCTCGAAGTTTGGACTAGTACAATATTTTTCCCAAATCAACGCACAAAAATCCGCTTCTTTTTACCATGTAAAAATCTGTTTCTTCCCAGGAAGCGTAGAGATATTTACCGGTAATTGCAAAGCCGGAATATTGAAAAGAATTTGGCAGCTTTGGAAGGCGGAGAACAACTGGTCTTCCTTTGTTAAAAATAGGACTGGATTCCAGCGCGCCTTTCATAAAAATTGTTCCATCCTGAAAAAGAGCAGCGCACCAGGAAGGAGCCAGAAGTGCATCAGCAAAAGCAAAACGGTTTTCATCAGAGGCAGAAACTTCGTGCTTGTAGCGCCGTGGTGAATGGCCGCCTGCATTTCGAACCGTTATCAGGAAATCTGCATTTTTCAAAGGAGAAAGCAAATCCTGCAATTTTTCCGGAGCATTTTCAAAGTTCTGAAATTTCTGATTTTCCTTAAAGGCTCCCATGGAAGAAGGAGTGATAAAAATCTCTTTAGAAGCAGTTTCCGGCGTGATGGAAAGCAGATCTTCCTTAACCTGAAAATTCTTATAGGAAAAACTGATTTCTTCCCGTGAGCCAACCCTTTCTTCAATCACTTTTTTCTGCTTGGCTGCGCAGGAAAAAACTTTTCCGTCCCAGATATAGTCGATGATTTCTGTATTTTCAGCATCACTTTCGCTTTCTCCAGGGAGCAGGTTTTCAACATTTATAATAGGGAAGGAAATTTTCTGAATGGGATCAAATTGAACAAGGAAAGGATGAGGTCCCGACAATTTTCTTTCCATATCATTAAAAAAAGTGCTTCGATAAAGTGAATAAACCGGAGTTGCCTGATAAAAAACAAGATTTCCCGCAGTTCTGCCGGAAAAAAGTTCATTATCCAGATGAAGCTCAATTCTATCATCCTGAAAAGAAAGAATACCAATTCTGTTTACAATTCCATAAGCCTTTGCGTTTTCCCCTTCCTCTGAAATATCACAAGAAGAAATAGAAGAAATGCGAACAGCTTCCGTCCATGGTCGTGGCGGAAGAGCAGGAACAGAGGCTACATTGTGAGTTTTCTTGAAATATCGGTCTGTAAAATAAAAAAAATCATAGGATGAAGCCCTGATTGAAATTTCTTCCTGAAGGGGGGTAAGTTCCTGAACTTTTTTGGAACAGGAAAAAGAAATAAAAGAAGTAAGAAGAGCAAGCATTGCCCCGGACATAAGTTGCAGTTTTTTCATCTCAAACAGTATATTTCCAGAGGGACTTTATGGCAAGGGCTGAATTTTTGCCAGGTTAGTGAAATTTCACAAGATTATTGAAGGTCTGTTAGGAAAATCTGAATTATGGCCAGAACTGAAATTCGGTGACCGCCACTGAAAAATTAACCGCAGCTGAACAATTAACCACCGTTGACAGCCACGAATGCCTCGCCCCAGCAAAGCCATTTTGTTACAAAAAATCAGTCAGATAATAGGAAAGCATACCTTGAGAATCGACTTTTACAAAAAGTCTGTAAAAGTTCAGGGATAAAGAAGCCCGGCTGCCATCCAAATTACTTTCCTGAACCGCCGGATATGCAAATAAAAATGAAAACTCTGAAGGTCTGGGCCTTTCAAAAGATTCAGCAGATTTTATATTTTCAGGCATGTAAGGAGAAAGCAATAAACAATAATCTTCCTGAAAAAAAGATAATTCCTCCCGCACTTGATAAATATGCCCTTCCCCCGGCGAACTAAGGAGTTCCACTTCCTGAGAGTTAGCAATTTCCACCGGCTCAGCATTAATATGTTCTTCTCCCGGCGGACTAAGGAGTTCCACCTCCAGACCGGCAGATTTTCCCGTCGTATAAAAACCTTTGTCCACGGCAGAATAACCAGGCAAAAGCTTAACCAAAGCTTCATTCATCTCTTTCCTGCTTATAATTTTTGACTTTGACAGTTTCAACAAATTCACACTGAAAACTGAATTTTCAATTGAAGAAAGAATTTCAGTTCTGTCTAAAAGCCAAGGATTAAAAGGGCCTTGTCCGGAATTTTCCCCACTTTCTTTTTTAAGAAAATCCCTCTTTTCGACTTCCTCGCAAAGTTTCTTCCAGTTAAAACAGCTTGCAAATGCTTCAGAAAGCTCCCCGCTATTTCCACTATATTTTGAGTGATAATAAAAGTCATAAAGGAGACTGGAAGAAAAGCCCTGCAGCCAGGTAAGATTTTTCGAATAGGGGTAAATACAGCCCGCCGGATAAAAAAAGCCCTTGATTTCCTGCTTTTGGCAAGAAACAATAGACCGGTTGTTTTTTACCCTTTGCCTGCCACAATCTGCAATTTTCTGATTATCCAAATATTTTTTTATCTCAAAAACAGGGTAAGCCAGAATTGAACAAAGCCGAAAGTCTGGCAATTCAAGAGTAAAATAATTTACCCCGGCCATAATTTGTTTTTCAGTGATTTTTTTCTGAAAAGAAAAATCGCTTCCCCTTACCTTTACAAGCCAGTATTTTAATTCAAAACATTTCTGCCATTCCCCTTCCTGACAAGCCTGCTGAAAATTTCCTTTTTCCAACGAATTTTCCTCAAAAAAAAGCCGGCTATAACAATTCTGCTCAATTGCAGGCTGCTCTGGCAGGATAATAACTACATTCTTTTTTTCTTCCATAAAAGAAAAGAATGAACATGAAGATAAAACAGTCCAGCAAAAGAGGAAATAAAAGCAAAACAAAAAAAACAATTTTCTCACAAATATTTATAGTAGAAACTTGTTCAAAAAATACGAAATCTTTAAAAAAAAATCACCCTGTGTTCAGCTTTTTTTTTGGCCATCCCCCCCCAAAAAAAACGCCCTCTGGAATAATCCAAAGGGCGCTAAAAACCTTTATAGGTCTAAAGAAAGTCTATAACCTGATAATTCTATTTTACCAGGTCAAGTCCCACGCTTACGCGTGCTTACCGAGTTTTGCATTCTTGTTTAATGGTGGTTTCGATACGCCCTTCGGGCACTCAACCACCGTTGTGAATTCTATTTTCCAATAATATCTCTAGCCAAAATCTTAGCAATATTAGGACGCTTTACCAGGTCTCCCTTCAAGCCTTCTTCGCGAGCTTTGTTTACATAATCTGGGCTCTGGAAAGAATATTTGAAGTTTGTGTGAACATCGTAAGTTCCCTTCATCAAAGCGTATGCATCTTCTGTCATTACAAGCTCTTCGTCTGTCGGGATTACGAAAATCTTTGTCTTTGAGTCATCAGCGTGGATGTAAGTTTCAGCGTTTCCGGTGAAGCTCCATTCGTTTCTCTGTGCGTCAATCTTGATACCGTAGTTTTCAAGACCAGAACAAGCCTTCATACGTGTAATTGGTCCGCGCTCTCCAACACCTGCTGTCCAAACGATTGCGTCAACATGGCCAAGTTCAGCCATGAAAGCACCGATGTATTTTTTAATGCGCAAAGCTTCCATTTCAATAGAAAGCTGACAGAGCTTGTCGCCCTTTGCTGCATCGATTTCGATATCGCGGCGGTCAGAATATTTTCCTGTAATACCAAGACAACCACACTTCTTGTTCAGAGCCTTGTCCATTTCGTCAGCGCTCATACCAGTTTTTCTCATAATGTAGAATGGAAGAGCAGGATCCAAATCACCTGAACGGGTTCCCATTACAAGACCTTCAAGAGGTGTGATACCCATTGTTGTATCGTAGCAGACACCGTTCTTTACAGCACACATTGAAGAACCGTTTCCGATGTGACAGATGATAAGGTTACAGTCTTTTGGATCTTTTCCAAGAAGAACGGCAGCGCGTTTTGCTGTGTACAAGAAAGAGGTTCCATGGAAACCGTAGCGGCGTGCAGCGTATTTCTCGTACCATTCCCGAGGAATTGCGTACTGGAAAGTTTCTTCCGGCATTGTCTGGTGCCATGCTGTATCCATGATAGCTGAGTGAGGAACATTTGGCATTACCTTCTGTGCAGCTTCAATACCCATAATGTTAGCTGGCATGTGCAAAGGTCCAAGGTCGATTACTTCCCGGAATCCATCCAAAACCTCTGGAGTGATAAGAACAGACTTTGTGAACTTTTCACCGCCATGAAGTACGCGGTGACCTACAGCTCCAATTTCGTCCATAGATTTGATTACACCAACTTCAGGATCAGTGATTTCTTTAATGATAAGTTCGATTGCTTCTTTGTGAGTTGGACAAGGGCTTTCGATTTCTGTTTTCTTTCCCTTAGCCTTGTGAGTAATGCAGCTTCCTTCAATTCCGATGCGTTCAACAACACCGTTAGCCATTACTGCTTTGTTGGCCCATTCATAAACCTGATACTTTGCAGATGATGAACCGCAGTTCAATGTTAAGATTACCATGATATCTCCTGAAAAACGATTGTCCGACCTCGCCGGGCAATGCCAGTTTTATAAAAAATGTGGGTGTCCGCTTGTCGGTGGGTGGGAAAATCCCGAAATGCTCGCTGGCAGTCAGGCACTCAAAAAGAGAATCTAATTATAGAAGAAAATAGCCGGTTTTTCAACACGCCCGCCCACAAACACCGCCCACTCACCCCAAGATTTACATTTGGGCGGGAAGGCATCCACCTACGCCTGTTCCAGCCCCCGCCTAAGGCTCGGTGCTCCAGTCCGCTTCTGCGTCCTTCCGCACTGGTTCCTTCGGTCCCAGGCTTCCATAGGCGCCCGGGAAGATTTACTTTCCAGACCAGATAAATCTACCAAAGCAAAAAGTTGATTCTCCTATTTATCGCTCTTCCGTCTGTTACATTCCCTGCACAACATCTGACAGTTTTCAACTGTCGTCTTTCCACCCTGACTCCAAGGCGTTATATGATCTGCTTCCATTTCTTCCAGTTCAAAATGATTACCACAAATCTTACAAATCCCGTTTTGGGCAGTATAAACCTTTAATTTTTCACCATCAGAAAACGCTCTGAGTGAAAGATACTTTTCATCTCTGGTCAAAACATACTGATAAATTCCTGTTTTTTTGGTAACGTCATCATCGAGAATTAAATTCTTTATTTCATTTTCCAATTTCTCAGTATCAAATTCATCGTCCTTAAACTTGTCGTATAATTCACCCCAGTCAATACACTTCGTATATTTTGGACGCTTCACTGGAAAAACAGCTTTAGCCCATGCAATTACCTTCTGAAAATAAATCCAAAGCGCTGATGCATTCTGGTCGTGCTGATGAATCCCCATATACTCATCAATTCTTCCCTTAGAAATCCAGTTGATTGCTGTTTCTAGAATCTCCTGACGGTTTGCAGTACCGCTCACATAATCACCGCCCAGAGCAACAGCGGGACAACCAATTTTAGAAAAATATTTTTTTGCATCACTTACCCAGGTTCCGCAGTAAACAGCATTTCTAAGTTCCTGCGCCGTAAGTCTTTCCCCTGCAATATTAATTCTCTCAAACCACTTGAGTTTTTCACTATTAGTTCCACTGCAAATATAAACATTAAGTTTATAGTTTAAAATAATTGCCTGCTCATCGTCCTGTAAATTATGGAAGAAACGCATAAAATGCGCAAAATCGCCATTTACATACTGACAAATCGAAATCGTTCTCTGCTGACCATCAATAACTTCAAAAGTGCCATCCTCTCGTTCCGCCCAGTACATAACATTCAACGGATAATTCTGTACTACCGAATCAATAACCGCATCCCGTTGTTTATCCTTATACACAAACTCCCTCTGGTACGGTGGACGAACATCAAGTTTTCCACCATAAGCAACAACACCGCCCTCAGCTCTATCCTCATAACCTTCCGTAAGTTCCCGAATTGTAATTTCTGTCTGTCTGATTTGCATTTTTCCTTCCTTGAATTATTTTCTTTGAATAATTACGCGATTGTAGATTTTTTTATCACCAATTACCGTATAACATTCATAACCAATCCAACGCGCAGAATTAGCGATTCCAAGAATTTCAAATTGCTCTGGATTGTATTTATCGAAAAATGTAATTGGAACTCCCATTTTTCCCCTATAATCACACGGAATATCTTGAATTTTATTTACATTGATTACATCCGAATTGTTATACATCGGGTATTCTTCCGGGGTATAATTCTTATATAAAATCAATTCTTCATGTCTTTTTGCTATATCCAAATTCGTATACCAGCAGATATTTCCCATACTTCGCCATTTCTGACCACTTTCGTCCTGCCAATAACGAGTCTCTCGTGGCATATAATAATCAGGAACCTTAAAAGCCATATCGCCAGCTTTATATCCAAGCCAAATCTTGTTATTCTGCAAAAGTTGAAATGTTTCCTTATAAGTTACATTATTTTGACTGCCAATAATCAAAAATTTCTTATCATATTGAATCAGCTGCGCAACATATTCCCTGAACAGACTGAAGGGTGGATTCGTCACGACAATATCCGCCTGTTTCAAAAGTTCAATACATTCATCACTTCTAAAATCTCCGTCGCCTTTCAGTTCGTGGATTCCGATTTCTTCAACGGTTGGGATTTTACTTCCATTTTTTTCACCACAATATTCAAGCCAAATAGCCTTTTCACTATTATTCAGACTAAACAAATCCCGTTCTTGATTTTTAAAACAAGTCGTTATCAGTTTTTTCAAACCTAGTGCTTCAAAATTATATGAAAAATAATGAAAAAAATTACTGATTCTAGGGTCATCACAATTGCATAAAACTGTCTTCCCCTTAAAATGTTCTTTATAGTGTTTTAGTTCTTCAGCAATATCGTTTAACTGAGTATAAAATTCATCTTCCTTTGCATCCCTCGCTTTTCCAAGACTTGTATTTTTTGCCATTCCTTCCTCCAAGTCAACAATTTACAACTAATTCATAATTAGTAGGTATTTTCTTACTTATCGGCAAAAATACGGCAATTTCTAACTTTTAAAAGAAAAAGTAGGTAATTTTCTTAAGAATTAAAGAATGAGTGATTTTTGGAAACGTGTTGATGAAGAACTAGAATATAAAGGAATGAATAGAAAGACTTTGTCAAAAGAAGTAGGTTTCAGTTTGGGAAACGTGGGAAAAGGTATAAAACTTGGTTCATCCCCATCCGCAGATACTGCCGTAAAAATCGCTTCTGTTTTAGGAGTAACCGTAGAATATCTTGTAAACGGGACAACCCAAACATCTTCCAAGAACAATTCAAAAATCAGCGAAGAGCAGGAACAATTACGTCTTTATCGAAAATACCACGATTTGATTGAAAAATGCGAAACTTTACCTGACCCACAGGTAAAATTCCTCTCGGAAATTGCAGACAGACTGGAAAAATACCCCATCTCCTAAATCAACCCGTTGGAAACCAGATACATTTCCGGAGTCTGAACTATGAGCGACGCATTTTTATAATCCCGTAAATTCAGCGTAAGAATTACCTTCAATCCGTGGTCAGTTGCTGTGTAATACTGTATGGCACCTTCAAAATCGTTGAATTCTGAATTTAGGGCTTTATCAACAACAGTCTCAGAAGAATCAATTTCATGCAAAAGAATTCTAAGTTTTCTGAGAGCCTTTTTTGCCTCATCATTACCCAGTTGTTTTCGTAGAATATAAAAAGTATTTGCAAGAATCAGCGGAGTTGTGTAGAGCGAAAGCTTTTTCATCTCTGCAAATGTAAAAAGAACTGCAGAAAAATGAAAATGAGGTATGCGCTGGGAAAGTAGAATTTTCAATTAGTGGAAATGGCACCTCTAATCGATTAAGAGGGAAAGAGGGCATTCCCCTCACTCAGTCGCCCAAGCTCCTTCCTTCGGGTCGCTATGTCCGCCCTTCGCTACCGCTCATCGTCCTCAAAGCAGCTCGCTCCCCTCGCCGCTTTTCCGGTCGACTTCGGGGCTCCCAGCGCTAATGCAATACTTGCGAAAGCACTTCCCTGATACAGGTGCTTTCCAGAAGCTCAGCCACCCTTCAGACTCAAGCCTTGCAATAAGCTTCTTTTCAAATTCAAGAAATTCTGCAATTCGGCCGATAATCTAAATGGAGTAATATCATGAGTTCAGCAATTACCATCGATGAATTGAAAGAAGACATCTCTTTCAGCAGTGATTTTCTGCTTGATGACCAGTTTTTAATCATTCCGGCCGGAGTTTCTATTTCTCAGGAAATAACAAAGGCTCTTCGCAGCTGGGAATTCAAAAACTTCAGTTATGAAGGAAATATCATTCAGCCGGCAGACCCGGAAAGTGCTGCAGAAGAGAAAACTGCAAATCCCTTCACTGTTCACGCCCCTCTTCCGGACGCAGAAAGAAAACCGGCTCAGGCTTCCCAGGCTGTAAATGAATCACTGGAAGCATTTAAGATTTCTCAGGATACTTCTGAATCTGCCCGCTACCTTTCCGTTCAAAAGACCTACCAGGAATACATGAAATACATTAACTCCGTGTATACTCATTACTCCACCCACAAAAAAATCGACCTGGCAGAAATGACAGAAACTGTTCAGAAACTCTGCATTTTTATAAAAGAGAACAAACGCTTCGTACTCCGCATTACTCCATCTGCAGAAGCAAGAAACAAGAATTTCCTTGTAATTCACTCCATGCGTTCTGCTGTTCTGGCAATCACAATCGCTCTTGAACTCCACATTCCTCTTTCAAAAGTTGTAGAACTGGGAATTGCA
>JAILKG010000225.1 GCA_024693915.1 Treponema sp. | reverse complement strand
CTGCGCTATGCGCTGCTTGTGGCAAGGGAACCATTAAATGCCGCTTCGCGTCATCCACAAGCAGAGCATTTTTGCCCCACGATTCGTTCCCTTCCGCCAATTTTAAATTTATTTCAGCAAACTCGAAATTAAGGCTATTTAATAAAAAAAATGGAGTTTCCATATAAAGCCAAAAATCGGGTCCCAGCTACGACGAAAATCAGGGAACCTTTGCCCGCAGAATATACGCAGGGCGAGCCCCGTTCTAAAAAGTAAGAGGAGCTGTAATTTCTATTGTTTCGCCGGTTACCGGGTGGGCAAAGGACAAGCGCCAGGCATGAAGAAAAATTCTCTCTTCCTCTTTTCCACCGTAAAGAGTGTCGCCTAAAATCGGCAGACCAGAAGAACTTAAGTGCACGCGAATCTGATGGGTTCTTCCGGTAAAAAGTTCAGCCTGAAGCCTTAAACATTTTCTTCTATTGTATTCACATTTTTCAAGAATCTTAAACTGAGTTTTTGAATAAAGGGCCTCTTCTTTTTTTTGTAACCCGACATTCCCTTTCCTTTCATGGAAGGAAGAATTCTTCCCCTCAGAAAGAAGAGTCCATTTTGCAGCCTGACTTTTCAGAGAAGCCCGCTTCATAAAACCCTCTACAGTAAAAGTTTTTCCAGGTGTGTAACTTTCTTTTGCCCCAGACCTTCCTTCTTCCTGTGTGCAAAGAGCCTGATATATTTTTGTAAAGGAGTGACCCTCAAACATTTCCTGAACAGCCTTGTTTACGCTTCTTGTTTTAGTAAAAAGAATTGCCCCGCTTGTATCCCGGTCAAGTCTGTGCATTATTCCCGCATAAGGGGGATTTCTTAAAAAAGGATTTTTCTTCCATAAATAACGCACAAGAGCTGCATGCAAATTATCCCGCTTCTGGTCACCTACGATTGTTGCTTCCGTTGGAAAATGACAGGGCTTGTTCAAAACTATTATATAGTCGTCTTCAAAAAGCACATCCTCATCTCTAACTTCGTAAGTAATATCATCAGGCTGCTTTTCAAAAAAGAATTTTTCACTTTCAAAATTGACGGTTACAAGACTTTTTCCCCTGAGTTCAAAAGCCGGCCGCAGAACAGGTCTTCCGTTCACGCTTACCGATCCGCTTATAATCAGACGGCGAATTTTTGAATTGCTGACAGCAGGCTGGCTTAAAGACTGCTTACCTTCCGACCCCGCCACTTTTCCTGGCAATTCCCGGCGCAAAAACTCATCCAGACGGATTTTTTCATTTGTAGAAAAATTATAGATCATTTTCAGACCAGCCTGTAATCCGGTTCTCCGTCAGAGTTTATAAAAATCTGCACACGGCAGGGGCACATGCACACATCGTTGGCAAAAGAAAGAATATCCATGCTTTCCGGACTCAATAAATCATCTGGATTGTATTCTGTTTCTATCACTGTCTCCTGACCATCGCTCACAAGCCGGCTGAAAGCTCCGTTCAAACGCACAATATCATTCACAGCCTGCAAAGCCTGCCCCTTTCGTTTTTCTTCAAGCTTCATATCCAGAAAGAGAATCTGCATTTTTTCAATATTTTCGTGGCTTTCTTCTTCAGGAAGGTAGCCGCTCTTAAAATCACAGTTATTTACCCTCTGCCATTCAGCAAAGTCAGCAAAAAATGCACTTGCCTGAATGCGAAGGAGCATCAAAATTGAATTAAACCAGGGCACGGCACGGCCGGCAGAATAAAATGTCCGGCAGGCAAAAGCAATATCCCGGGCAAAACGAATATCCTGGGCAGAAAAAGAAGCAGAGGCAGAAGGCAGGGAGGAAAGGGAAATATTTGCAGAACTTGCAGACTTTTCCTGCTTTTCTTCTATCTGTGGAAAATCAATGTGGTTAGGATACTGGGCAATGGTAAAATCAAGTCTGTCCTTGAAAGCTTTCAGGGAATCCTGACTAAAGGCAGCAGAGGAAGCATTCTTGCCGGCGCCATTTACAATCAAAGCTTTTGAGTCCGAAGCCGTACTGCCAGCTCCACCAGCTCCTTTTCCTCCAGAGCAATTGCTTCCCTTCTTTTTACCAAAAGGACCTGAAGCTGACTTTTCTTCCAAAGCACAGCCTTCCCCTTTGGCTTCAGGAACCTCTGCAAAATACAGGTTCACGCCAAAAACCAGAGCGGCCTGATTCAAAAGGGCACACTTTCTTGCGTAAAGTTTTTTGTCAAAACCTTTCACTGTCTGAACAAAATCCATCTCCACGCTGCAATTGATGCAGGAAAGAGCCCTCACCACTTCCATATCTATAATTTGAGGAGAAATTTTAATTGAAACAAAAAGCTCAGGAGCGTCACTTCTAACGGCCTTCAAAAATTTAATAAGGCGAGCCTTGTCCTTTGCCAGCAGCTGATCGTGAACAGTAAGCTCGGTTATCCCCTGCTGTTTAAAGCCCTTTAGTTTATTTTCAAGCTCATCACTTGTAAATTCAAACTGTTTTTCCATTTTTCCTCTCACAGCTTTTCTTTTAAAATTTCCCAAAAATTAATCGTCCGGCGGCTTCACCAGTCAAAAATGTTTTCTCCCGGCCAGCCCCAGCAAGGGCCAGACACAATCCCTGTAAAACCAGCAAGGGCCGGACACAACCAGTCAAAATCCGGCTTTCCCCGGTAAAAATTCGACAAGAATCCTGCAAAACCAGATAAAAACCAGCTCCCCCGGCACAAACCAGTCAAAACCTTTACCAGTCAGTAAAAAAGCCCGTCATTCAAGGCGGGCTCTCCACAATTTTTATAAACTATTTTACAGAAGTATAATTCCCTTCTCTTCGCAGGACTTTCTTTCTGCTTCCGGCCATACGCTTACCTGAGTTTCACCGATATGAGCCTTTCTTAAGAAGAACATACAAAGTCTTGACTGACCGATACCGCCACCCAGAGTCTGGGTAAGTTCTCCATTCAAAAGCTTTTTGTGGAAAGGAAGCTCTGCTCTTTCCGGACAGCCTCTTTCTTCCAGCTGCTTTTTAAGACTTTCCGGGCTTACGCGGATACCCATTGAACTAAGCTCAAAAGCCCGGTTCAAAACAGGATTCCATACAAGCAGGTCTCCGTTCAAACCTGTGTGACCGTCACCGCTTTCAGTAATCCAGTCATCGTAGTCAGGAGCACGACCGTCATGAATTGTACCGTCTGGCAGCTTTCCGCCGATACCTACAATAAATACAGCACCGTATTCCTTACAAACTGCATCTTCCCTTTCTTTTGGAGAAAGTTTTGGATATTTTCTCTGCAAATCGTCAGAATAAACAATCTTAATTGAATCAGGAAGAATTGGCTTAATCTGTGGATATCGGTCGTAGATAAAGAATTCTGTTCTCTTAAGACAGCTGTAAACCTTTTTTACAATGTCGATAAGGTAAAAAACAGTTCTGTCCTTTTCGTCGATAGCCATACACCAGTCCCACTGGTCAACATAAATCGAATGAATGTTGTCGATTGTGTCGTCTGGGCGGATAGCGTTCATGTCGGTATAGATACCAAAACCAGGAGTAAGTCCCATTTCAGTAACCTTTACCCTCTTCCATTTAGCCAGAGACTGAACAATTTCCATCTTCTGGCCGCCCATATTTCCCACTTCAAAGGAAACAGGGCGCTCAACACCGTTCAAATCGTCGTTCAAACCGCTTCCACAAGGAACAAAAAGAGGAGCAGTAACGCGGGTCAAATCCAGTTCAGTAGAAAGGGTTAGCTGAAAAAAGTCTTTTATTGCTACAATTGCATGTTCAGTTTCTTTAGGACCTAAAATTGATTTATATTTCATTTTGAATTATTCTCCATCATAATTAATAAGTGTGGTAACCTTCACCGGGGCAAGAACCTTTTCAAAATTTAATGCCGGTAAGCCGATAATTCCAAAGAATTCACTTACCTCTGCACCTCCCAGTTCAAGAAGTTTTTTTGATGCTTCTAAAGTTCCGCCTGTTGCAATCAGGTCGTCTACCACAAGATATTTATTTCCAGGTTTAATATCGGATTTGTGAACTTCAATTTCCGCAGTACCATACTCCAGAGCATAAGCGCAACGGTAAACATCACCAGGAAGCTTACCTTTTTTTCTGATTAAGACAAGTGGAATGCCAAGACGCTCTGCAAGAGGAGCCGCAAGAAGGAACCCCCGAGATTCAACACCACAGACACCGCCAAGCTCCTTGTCTTTATAGAGCTCAACCATTTTATCAATTACAAAACGAAAACATTCCGGATTAGTAAAAATGCTCGTTACATCATAAAAAAGAATTCCAGGCTTTGGAAAGTCAGGAACACGTCTGATACATTTATCAAGTTCTTCTGTGGTCATAACGCTATATTCTAGTACGAATTTAAGGGATTTTCAACAGATATTTTACAGGACCTCAGGGCAAACGCATTATTAATATGTTTTACAAATAAAAGCGCTCTGGTCGGCATTGCCACGGTCCAAAAAACGCGCATTAATGCGCTAGACGCTGTTTGTGGCTGAGGAACTATTGTATGCCGCTTTCGCGGCAACCACAAACAGAGTCTTTTTTGTCCGCGGCA
>JAILKG010000224.1 GCA_024693915.1 Treponema sp. | reverse complement strand
CCTGTAAGTTTCTATAATCTTATTCCGCTTTTCTTCTTCACTTTCTGCAATTCTGCTTTTTAAAAAAGCATTTTTGTTTTCTTTTCTGACAATTTTTCTCTGGCTTTCTTCCGCCCTGGAAAAAGAATCCAGTTTTTTTGAAAATTTTACAAAGATATTGGAAACATTTGGACTTTCTTCCATAATATTCTAGTTATCCTTTTCATCTACAGGCTCAAGTTCTTCTGCATCCAGATATTCAAGGGTATCCAGATTTTCTTCATTTTCCTGATACGAAGAAGAATCTTCTTTTTTTAGAATTACTACAGACACATCGTCGGTTTTTGGAACACCGTCAGTAAATTTTTCAAGTTCAAAAAGAAGGTTTTCAAGAATTTTAGCGGCAGACAGGTCGGCATATTTTGCAAGCACAGCCTCTACCCTTTCAATACCAAAGGCTTCCATATTTTCATTCATAGACTCAGTAAGACCGTCTGTGTACAAAAGAATGATATCGCCGTTTTCCGCAGTAAAGCTGGACTCTGGAAAAGAAACATCAATGCCCAGAAGACCGATTGCCCCGTAATGCTTCTGATTTCCACTGTATTTCAGTTCTTCAACAGAATTTCTTTTCTTTGAGTAAAAAACAGGATGAGGATGTCCTGCATTGGCAAACTGGATAGAACAGTCATCATTTTCATCTGGTTCAGAAATTTTAAAAAGCAGACCTGTCAGATAATTATCGATATTACCCTTTTCCCGATTAATTCTATCATTAATAGACATAAGCATATCCGAAACAGAATGCTTTCGTTTTAGCCCCCGGTCAAAGCTGAAGGCAATAATGTTTTTTGCAAGCATTGTAACAAGACTGGCAGAAAGACCGTGTCCGGAAACATCAAAAAGCGAAAATCCCTTTAAAATTTCTTCATTATAGTAATAGTCGTAAAGGTCACCGGAAACATTGGAAAGAGGATTGTAGGTGATAGACATATCCCAGCCCTTAAACTTTCTGTTTGGACTTGGGAAATATTTTCTCTGAACGATGGAAGCCATCTCAAGATCCTGATTTGCCCTGTAAATTTCCTTGGCAAGATTTTCATTGGCAATAGTCAGGTTCTTTGTCTGAATTTCAACCTCTTTCTGAAGCTGATTGGTCAGGTATTCATTTGCCCTTGTAAGCCGTTCAAAACGAACTGCAAGAACAATAACAAAAAGCATAATCTCAATCACCCAGCCGAACATTGTAACAATAGGAATGCTTACCAGGCGGATTTCGTAGCGCAAAATAAAGTCCAGAAGCAGGGACATAAATAAGGGAATAATTCCGTAAAGGAGGAACATTGCATTTTTAATTCTAACCTTACTTCTGAAAGACAAGAGAACAATGGAAAAGGCGTACAGAAGCTCCAGTGCACAGATAAAGAGAAGAAGAGGACATATCTTCATCAAAATTGTGTAGCTTGGAGAAAGCATTACAACTGCAATCTTTACCACAAGGATAATAGTCCTTAAAACCTTAGAAATCAGCCTTTCTTTTAAGCCAAGATAGTTAAAGTGGAAGCCCACATAAAAATAAACAATTATCAGTGCCCCATTACAAAGGAAGAGCCGTAAAAAGAGGTCGTAAGGAAGCCTTAAAAATTCATGAACCGGAAGGCTCCCCGAATAGAGGAAGGAAACAAAGATGGCAGTAAAAAAGTTCATCAGGGAAAAGGATAAATATTCTTTCTTTTCCCGGCGGGCTATAAAAAAGATTGCAAAAATTATGGAAGCCGCAAAGAGAATTCCTGCAAAAAATATGTAGACCAGGGAATTCCAGAAGTCAATTACATGCTTAGCTTCTGTAACATCCTTCATTTCTCCTACAAACATTTTTCCGGAAAAGGAGCTTTTACCCCGGCAATAGATTTTAAAGCAGACTGTATTTTTTCCGCCGTAATTAATCAGTCCTTCAGGAACTGGATACTGATGGCTTACATAAAAGGAACCTATGTTAACGGGAGCAAATACACCCGAGCGGCCAACAAGAGAGCCATTCACATAGGCCATATCTGCAAAGTGAATATAGGAAACAAGGCAGCCTAAAGCTCTGCCCCTGTAGCTTTCAGGAACAACAAAATCCGCCTTTACAAGAACACAGCTTTCTGTTTTGCCAAGAAGGCGGTAAAGATTCATATTCTTTGTGTCAGTGAGTTTTTTAAAGCGGTCAGGAGAAGAAAGCACCTGGTTCACATCTTCATCGTCATCAATCTGACACCAGTAGAGTCGTTTTGAAAGGTCAATTCTTGGAACTGTAGGAGGAGGCCCAAAATGCCCCTGATGTCCCGGAGGAGGTCCGCCAAATTTTGAAGCAGCAGAAGGACTTCCAGGAAGGCCAGAAGGTCCGCCAGGCTGTCCGCCAGCATTTCCTGCAAAAGAGGCTTGTCCGGCTCCACCTGACTGTCCGTACATGCCAGCCTGTCCAGCACCAGACATCTTTCCGTAAGGGGAGTTTTCTGCATTTACAGCCTGTGTGGCCTGATCCCTGTAGGGAATATAAGGTCCGCTGCTTTGATTATAAGCCGGACTATTTCCACGGGAAAAATCCTCCGACCTTTTGCAGGAAGAAAGACAAAATAAAGAGAAAATTACTAAAATAAAAACTGAAAAGTATAATTTTCGCTTCATATATAAGCGCTTTAATTATATCACAGTTTTTTTATTTAGGAAGAAAAAGATTTACGAAAACCAGGCCCCAATAAAGCAGGCCCGACTGATTCAAAAGTCAGACCCGACTAATTCAAAAGCAGGGCCCGTCAAAGCAAAGTCATTACAGCTCTTTTACCTTAAACTTTTCCATACTCCGTGTAGGCATAAGCATTGTGGTAATGGATTGATTCTTCATTTTCGCATTCCACAGAAAACCACTTAAAAGGCTTTTTTATGGGAAAAGAGCGTAAAAAGAGGTAAACTTCCCTGACCACATCCTCAACAAAGCGGGGATTATCGTAGGCCATTTCTGTTACAAACTTTTCGTCTTTTCTTTTTAGAACGGAATAGAGAGGACTTGAGGCACATTTTTCAATTCCTTCTATAACATCTTCAATCCAGAAGAAATCTGAATAGAGAAGCTTTACCCTCACCGTTCCCCTCTGATTGTGGGCTCCGTTTTCGCTGATGGCTTTGCTGCAAGGACAAAGGGTTGTAACGGGAACTGCAATATTTACAAAAAATTTTCTTTTATTTTCCCTTACTGTAGCCTCATAGGAACACTGGTATTCCATTATTCCTTCGCTTTCGCTTACAGGGGCCTTTTTTGTAACAAAGTATGGAAAGGAAATTTTTCCATAAGCTTCCTGAGCCTCAAGCTTTACCCTGATTTCTTCCAGCATTTCAAGAAAGTGCTGCATACTGATGTCAGAGTGATACTTGTGGAAAACCTGAATAAAACGGCTCATGTGAGTTCCCTTAAAATTGTGGGGCAAATTCACATAGAGATCTACGGTGGCGCAGGTTGGCTGAAGTTTCTGGTTTTTATCCAGAACAGTTACCGGGTATTTTACCCCCCTCACGCCAACCTTATCCAGAGGAATTTTTCTTGTATCTTCTTCGTTCTGAATGTCGCGCATATTTTATTTTTCCAGTCTTCTTTCTGCGGCTTCAAGAGTGTTGTACATAAGCATGCTGATTGTCATAGGACCAACTCCTCCTGGAACCGGGGTGATATAGCCGGCAATTTCCTGCAGATCTGCAAAGTCACAGTCACCTTCAAGATGGAAACCTGATTTTTTACTTGAATCAGGAACCCGGTTTACACCAACATCGATTACAACAGCACCAGGTTTTACCATATCCTTTGTAACAGTGTGAACTCTTCCTGCAGCTGCAACAATGATATCTGCCTGGCGGGTAATTTCTGCCATATTCTTTGTTCCTGTGTGACATATTGTAACAGTACAGTTAGTTTCTTTTCTGGCAAGAAGAAGGCTGACAGGTTTTCCAACAATGTTGCTTCTTCCGATTACAACTGCATGCTTTCCATTGGTTTCAATTCCCATTTTTTTAAGAAGAACAATGATTCCGTGAGGAGTACATGGAAGATAAGCTTTTTTACCGATTACAAGATTTCCTACATTCACCGGATGAAAACCGTCCACATCCTTTTCAGGGTCTATAGCGAGAAGAACTTTTTCTTCATTAATATGCTTAGGAAGTGGAAGCTGAACAAGAATACCGTGCACGGCTTTATCCTTATTTAAATCGTCGATGATTTTTAAAAGTTCCTCTTCAGTTGTATTTTCAGGAAGATGAAGGCTGCGGTCTGTCATTCCAACTTCTGCAAGAGCCTTCTGTTTTCCTGTTACATAGGAAACACTGGCAGGATTTTCTCCTACAAGGATTACTGCAAGGCATGGAGAAATTCCCTTTGCCTTAAGTTCAGCGGTCTTAATAGCCACGTCTTCCCTAACTTCTTTTGCGATTTGTTTTCCGTCAATTATGATTGCGCTCATTATGTTACCTTCCCATAAGCTTTGTTGTTTATTGTAAAAATATCCTAAAAAATGTAATATTCAGATACATTATAAAAAATTACGAGGAAAAATGAAACGCTTTTTAATTTTAATTGCACTTATTACCAGCATTTCTGCACCTTTTTTTGCAGAAAACCAGCCTTCTGACGACGACATCACACAAACTTTCGTATATGAAATGAACGGAAAAGGCGACCAGTACATAAAAATCGGAATTTTTGCAAACTTTCCCTTGAATTTCGGAAATCCATTTTCAGGGGGACAGCTCTATACAGGAGGAGCTGCTGAACTGGGTTACCACAGATTTATCTCCGGAAGCCTTGCTTTGGGAGCGGACCTGATGGTAGGCTACAATCCAACTATCGGAAGCAACAGCCTTACCATGGTTCCTGTTACATTCGGCGTAACCTGGCAGCCAAGTCTTGGAAAATTTGAATTCCCAATCCAGCTGGGAGCAGGCTTTGCATTTGAAACCTGCCAGAACAAAAAATATTTCCCAAGTCCTGCTTTAAAAACCGAAATCGGAACTTTTTTCCGCATGAACGAAAGCTGGTCCTTCGGCCTTACAGGAAACTTACTTTACCTGCCACAGTGGGCAGAAGTTAACGACAAAATCGAATACGACGCAGGTCTTTTTGCCCAGGTTTCTGCCTCTGTACGCTACCACTTCTAATAATCTGAATGAGGAAAAATATGCTTAAAAATATAAATAAAAAAAATAAAAAAACTTATAAGATTCTGGCAGCTTTCCTGGCTGCAAGCACACTTACAACAGCCCTTACCGGCTGCTTTGACCCGGTTTTTTCCAGCGTCAGAAAGGAAGTAAAACTGGAAAACGCCGCAATCTCAGGCTTTATCAACTCCATTGTACGCTTTACAGAAAGCTCCACAGATTCTGAAAGCGGAAGTACAAAAGAAAAGGAATACCTCTTTTTGCAGAACGGCCGCATTTATTTTAAGGAAATTTCTGATGACAATGGCGGCTATACAAAAAACGCAAAAAACCAGGCCTGGACACATGACTCATCTTTCCCGGCCTCTCTTTCATATAATTACGATAACTCAGAATACGACGGCCGCTATGTCTGCCGCCTTGCAAGCGACTCAAAATACATTTACGCTCTTGCTTTTACCCCAGTCTATAACGAAACCTACAGCCGAAACGAACCAAGGGACCTTCACCTCTATTACACTTCCTCTGTTATGTCGGGATGGACAGAAATTACAAGTGTTACTGATGCAATCAAGGATTATGTTTCCCGCTTAAAAAACACAAACTTTATGATGGACTCAAGTATCCAGCTTTTCTGCACAAACAGTCCAAAAAAAGAACACAGAAAAGCCTTTATCCGGATTGGAGGAGGAAGTCCTTATTACACCAATATGGCTGTAAACCAGGAATACAACTACGGAAACAAAGAGGCAGGAAACTACGGTATCATTGAACTGAATGGCGGCGACACAGATGCAGAAAACTGCATCCCTTTTGGAGAAAACGGAGCCAGCCACAAAAGCCTTTCAGCAGTTTATTTTGACGAAGGGGATGAAAATGAAAACAACAACATCCACTTTTTTAACACTTCTGCAAGCGACACAAACGAAACCTTTGATGACGAAGCAACTTACGTTTATTTTGGAAACGGATCTCTTTTGAACTGGTATTCTATAGAAGATTACAAGGCAAACCTTTCAGAGAGCTCAAAATATATAGACACAGAAGGCAAACTTTCCGACACAGAATTAGCCCTTATTGATGCAGAAATAAACGGTTTTTCAACTTTTGACTCAGACGGAAGCACAAAAAAGGACCTTAAAGCCCCGGAAAATGTAATTCAGCAAACAAAAGGAGCTGGAAACGACATTATTTCTCTCTGTCTTACAAAAACTTCCATAATTATTGGAACAAAAGAATACGGCGCATACAGAGCCATGCTGACAAATGGAAAGCCGGACTCTTCAACAAAAGATTTTGACAGCAATGCCAGCACAATTATGACAAAACCATACGTTATACCTGTTCTTTTAAACACAAATCCTGCAATCGGGGAAGAAGAAGAAGGAAGCGCCATCTACAGCTCAATGATTTTCCATTACACACAGAGCACAGCCAGCGCCGACTACGACAACGTAGGCCTCTGGTCCTACTACAAGTCCCGTGGCAACTGGAACAGAGAATAAACAATTACAAAAGCCAGCTTTTCAGGGCAAACGCATTATTAATAAATTTTACAAATAAAAGCGCTCTGGTCGGCATTGCCACGGTCCAAAAAACGCGCATTAATGCGCTAGACGCTGTTTGTGGCTGAGGAACTATTGTATGCCGCTTTCGCGGCAACCACAAACAGAGTCTTTTTTGTCCGCGGCA
>JAILKG010000219.1 GCA_024693915.1 Treponema sp. | reverse complement strand
TAATTTTTCAATCTCATTCTTTATATTCTCTTTTTCTGGATAGTTTTCTAAATAATACTGAAAACTTGAAATCTCATTTGCAAACTTTCTAACCTTCGGCTTATCTTCATAATCATCATTAAAATAATGAAATACCTCTTTATACTTTGGGATTCGTCTTTTTAATTCACTTAAAAAGAAATCTGCAAAAGAAATAATTATTGAATTAAGAACAGTATAAAAATGGTCTTTTCTCTGGTTATATTCATCTAATTTGTTTTCATATTCTTTATTTATCAAATCATAGAAAAACTGTGTTCTATCTGTTTTATTGCCTAATGCGTTTTCAATTTTGACTAATGAAGTATATTTTTCTTTTGTATCTTCACTAACCTTTAATGTAATTGTGCTTTGAGTTCCAGAAACATCTTTTTTCTTTCTTCCAGAGCCAGCACGTTTTCCTCCGTGATTATTCATATTTTCATTTTTGTTTAAAACTTGAAAAAAATCAAGTTTTAAAAAGTGGGTGCATGTTTTTTTTCTGTTTAGAAATATAATCAAATTATAAGATGTTTCAATAAAACATTATTTCACGGAAGAACAGGACTATTAAATCCTGTTCTTTTTTTTTCAAAATGTTTATGCGCAAAACATTTTGAAAGCATTCAAGGAGTTTTGATTATGACAGATAAAAGCAAACTTTTTCAGGATACCAAATTTATTAGTGCTGACGAAATCGCCAATTTGTTAGGGCTTTGTGAAGCCACTATTTACAATTGGATAAAACAAAAAAAAATCCCAGCCTATAAAATTGGCAATCAATACAAAATGACATTAGATGATGTATTTGATTTTATAACTTCTTGTAAAGTTGCATAATCTGTTTTTTTCATTTAGTCGCGAATAGATGAAAAAATAAAACAAACAAAAAAGTTTTCGTATAAAAACTAAAATCAATCCATAAGAGGAATAATATGGCAAAAACAATCATTCTTACAGTAAACGATGTAGCAAAAAGATTTAGCGTTTCAAAGGCAACTGTTATCAATTGGACTAAACTTCCAGAGAATCCGCTGGGGTGTTTTCACCCTTCAAAACGTGTTTATCGCTTTGAAGAAAAAGACATCATAAACTTTCTAAAATCAAATAGAAAGTAATCTGGAAACTTGCGGGGCACGTTTAAGCCCCGCAAGTTTTTCTAATCAAAAGTTCTCGTATGAGAACTAAAAGAACATTAAGAGGTTTTATACTATGAAAAGATTTGCTTTGTTAAACAATTATATTTTAGGTGGTTCAGAAAGAGGTCTTACTGAAAATGGTGCTGTAATTATTCCAAGAGATTTTGAAATGTGTCTTTGTGATTCTCGATTAGAAACAGAACCACTAATGCTTTTTTGTTATGATAATTACATACCTGTTTTTATTGGTTCTGATTTTTTCGACGTTTTCAAATCTATAATAGATACCAATAATAAAATTATCGAAATACAGAAAAAATTGGAAATTGAAGAAGGTGATTCTTTTTCTCCTTATTTTGATGAAAGTTTGTATAACTTATGGTCTTCATTTGATAACCTTGCAGAAATGTTAGCCTATCCCAAAATCCAAGCAAAATTGAAAGAAATCTATGAAGATTAAATAACTCAAAAAAGCCCCCAGAACGCGCACAAAGGGGCACGTGCGCGTTCTGGCGCGGTGGCTGATAATTTTACCCCATGAAGTGTCTAAAAATCGCACGTGCGTAATCTGTGCCCCTATTTGGAAATTCTACATAGTTTTTCAGCGTGTTGGAAAATTACGTAGAATGATAGACAAGTTAAAGTAGAAATCAAAACTACAATATACACAAAGAAAAAGAATATACAAAAAATCATAACCGCCCGCGGGCGGTTATGATTTTTTCAAGAAGGAGTTTTTATGAAACAACTATGTGAAATAGAAAAGAACTTTACTGCTGTCCCTAATGAAATCCTGTTAGATAAAAACCTAACTGAAAAAGAAAAAATTCTGTATTTGTATTTACTTTCAAAACAAACAAAAAAGAATGCTCAAAAAAACTGTGTTTCTGTTTGTTCTGGTAATTGGATTTTCTACAATAAAAAAATTTGTGAAGATTTGAAAATTGATTATAAAACAATGAAGGACAGATTAAAAAGTTTAGAAGCCAAAAAATATATTCATTGTGATTATACCGATTCAAAAAGTCGCTTTGGTGTTCCAGAAGGTTTTAAAGTTACTTTGTTTTTCCAGAATAACGAATATAAAAGAACAGGAAAACTAAAAGACGAAAGAGAAAATCTGAAAGATGAAGATATAAAAATTTTTTACCGTCAAAATATGGCAAGATGTGGAATAAAGAAAAAAACAATACTTTACCCCACTTCAAAACAATGGAATGCGATTTTTGAAATAATGGGAAAATACAAATACTTGATTCCCTACATTCCTTATTATTTTAGATACTGTTTAGACCACTATGAAGCAGAACTTGATTTTATAACTTTTACTCACCTTTTCGGAGAAGCCTTTGATTCTTTTAATCATCTTATTTCCTTCTTAGTTAGACAAAAGAAAATATGTGAAATTGAAATGAAATATGAAAGAGCCATTTTGAATAATAAAGACAATGAAGAAATAAAGGGTTATCTAAATGAAATGAAAAAAGAAGATTTAGAAAGATTTGAACGCCTACCTCCTGTTTCTTATGAAGGAGAACAAAGTGAAGAAAATTATATTGATTTACTTGAAGAAGAATATGATGAATATATTTAATCTTCATAAAACAGATTACATACTTAATGATATATTATTTATATCTATTTCACTTTTATTGATTATCTATTGTTTGTCTATCGTATTTCTATTGATATGCTATTCAAAAACTCGACAAACAATAGATTTTCAAAAAATCATAAAAAGAACTATATGCCACTATATGCGTTACGATCGAAATAGACACGCGCACAAATTCATTCTGTGCCACTTTCTAAGCCTACCTGATATAAAATCACCATCTTTTCGGATTTGCCCGCATTTGCCCCTAATCTTCACGCTGTGCGATTTGCTTTTTTTGAAAACGTCAAAAAACGGCATTTTCGGGGCTTTTTTGCCAAAATCTCAAAAATCATTTTACATAATCTTTTCAAAGCCCCGAAAAAGTGCTCGTCACTCGACCCGTATGTCGAAAACAATGATTTTTCAAAATTTCTAATTTTTTACATAATCTTTACAAGTTAATTATACATAAAAACTTTTCATATATTTTTTTTCTTGAAACGCCTTCCAGAAATGGGAGGCGTTTTTTTTTATTTTAAAATTTTTAAATTTTCCCCTTTGCGTTTTCCCGCGCAAAGGGGACTTTTTTTATTTTAAAATTTTCACTTTTCTCTTTTCATTTTCCCACATATAAGGGGCTTTATAAAATTTACAAGTTAATTTTATAAAGGAGAAAAATAAATGAGTTTTTATAGCGAATTAAAAAACGACTTAAAAAAATTACCCCAACAAATCCAAGCCGAAAAACAGGCAACAATTCAAAAAGGAAAACAACTTTCATTTGAAGATTTAAACTACATCATTGATAATCTTTATTATCAAATAGAATGTATTAAAACAAAACTGCGTGATAAGGAAACACCAGAAGACCAAAAAGCCATTTTAAAAACACGATTATTTTATTTTGAAACAAAATTGAAAAAAGCAAAGAAAAGATTTTCAGAATTATTTTTTGAAGAATACGGAGTTTGATAGCATTTAAAAATCTAACTTTCTGGGATATAATAATAGTAGAGGCTTTGTTATGTTCCAGAAAAGAATTGTAGAAAAGTATAGTGCAAAATTAAACAAAACAATTATTGATGAAAAATATGATTTATTCCGTTCCATTTTTGCAAATCCAGAGAAACAGGAAAATATAAGAAACTCAAAAGAAGAACAATACCAAGAAGGATTTTTGCGGGATTTGTTCGTTAGTGTTTTAGGTTATACAATAAATCCAGAGCCTAACTATAATTTACTTACAGAACAAAAAAACATTTCAAAAGGAAATGACAACCGAAAAGCAGACGGCGCGGTCATTTTTGATAATAAAGTAAAAGTAGTTATAGAACTAAAAGGAACAGACACAACAGACTTAAACAAAATAGAAAGCCAGGCTTTTCTTTACAAAGAACACAATCCAGAATGTAAATATGTAGTTATAAGCAACTTTGAAAGATTGCGTTTTTATGTAGAAAATGCGATAGAGTTTATAGAGTTTAATTTATTTAATCTTTCAAGAAATGATTTTCAAATGCTTTATCTTTGCTTAGAGATAAACCAGATTAAAAACGACATACCGCTCCAACTGAAACACGAAACAGTTTCACAGGAAAAAGAAATTACAGATAGTTTCTATGGTGATTATTCCGTTTTCAAAAGAAATCTGTTTGAAGATATATACACCAATAATCCAGACTTTGACAAATTATTGTTATTTAAGAAAACGCAGAAACTTTTAGACAGGATTTTATTTATTTTATTCTGTGAAGACCGAGGTCTTCTTCCAGAAAATAGTATTAGTAAAATTATAGCACAATGGGAACAATTAAAAGATTTAGACGCTTACCAGCCTTTATATACAAGATTCCAGAATTTTTTTAATAGAATAAATGAAGGCTATACTTCCCCAAAAAATCCAAGTGAAAATATATTTGCTTATAACGGCGGTTTATTCAAACCAGATGAAATACTTGATAATATAAAAATCGGTGATGACGTTCTTTACTTATATTCAAAACGATTATCAGATTATGACTTTGACAGTCAAATCAGTGTAGATATATTAGGACATATTTTTGAGCATTCTCTCACAGAAATAGAAGAAGTCCAGAAACAAATAGAAGCCGAAAAATCGGGCTTGACTACCGAAAAAACAGACATCGGAAAACGCAAAAAAGACGGCGTTTTTTATACACCTTCTTACATTACAAAATACATTGTAGAAAATACAATAGGAAAACTTTGTAATGAAAAAAAAGAAGAATTAGGAATAAAAGACAGTGCTTTTTCTAAAACAAAGAAAACATCAAAAGACAAAGACGAATTAAACAAAAAACTTGAAGATTATAAACAATGGCTTCTAAGTCTAAAAATACTTGACCCAGCCTGTGGCTCTGGTGCTTTTCTAAATGCTGCTCTTAAACAATTAAAAATAGAACACACTTTAATTGATTACTACCGCGCCAAGATTTACGGCGATTCTATGATTTTCCAAGATGTAGAAAATGACATTTTGGAAAAAAATATATTTGGCGTAGATATAAACGAAGAATCGGTCGAAATAGCAAAATTGAGTTTGTGGCTTCATACCGCGCAAAAG
>JAILKG010000204.1 GCA_024693915.1 Treponema sp. | reverse complement strand
TTCAAATTTTCACACACTGTTCTAGCCTCCATAGCCTGCACTTCCATTCCCAGAATATCCATCAAGCTTCCGCTTCCTCTTTTCAAAAGCTCCCTGTAGTTTTTTAAGAGAGCTTCCCTGTTTTCCCTTAGTTTTTCTGCTTTTTTTAACTGCGCCTCATATGAGTTAATCAACAAAGAAAGAGTATTCCTCTGATTTTTTATTTTTTCTTCAGCATTCTCCAGAGACTGCCTGTACAAATCCTTTTTATCAAGATAATTTTCCTTTCTGAGTTTACGGGATGAAGAAAGAAAATCATCAAAAGACAAAGCAAGAGAAAATGACCAGGAAAAGGCGCTCTTATCATCCTTGTAATTAACCAAGAGAGAATCCTTAATCTTTAAGCTTTCTGAAAAAGTCCCTGATAAAAGAAGACTGGGAGCATAATTCTGCCTGTTCAACACATTTTGTAATTCAAGAATTTTCTGCTGAGAATGGATTTTTTGAATTTCAGGATTATTTTCAAATGAATCTATTCTGTCCCAGACCTGCTTAGTTTCCTCCGACAGAAAATTCCCCGGTAACTTCTGGTCTTCATCACTTAATAACTCCACATCCCAGCCAACCAGACTTTTTAAGGAAGCTTCAATTTCATTGCGGCTATTTTCATATCCCAGATACTCCGTAAAATAACTGCTTTTTGAATTTTCCAGCTTCCAAATTTCAGCCATACTTATCTGCCCCAGTCTCTGCATCTCCAGAGCAGCTTTAATTCGTTCATCATAAAAAGCCATATAAGCTTCTTCTTTTTTTATCAGCCTTAACTGAGCCCTGTACTGAATGTATTTTTCCGTAACATTTTCCAGCAGACTTTTTTCACTCTGGCTGTATGTAAACTGACTCATACGCAAATTCTCCCTGAGCATAGCTGTTTCGGGATTCTTCTTTTCGCCCTGAAAATAAAAAGGCAAAAGACTCTGTGACAGCGAAAGACTTATACCCGGCCGCTGTGTATAACCAATATTTGAGGGCGTAATTTCTTCAAAATAATTTAAGACTCCCCTGTTTAAAGAATAATTTAAGCCCCCTTTTATCAGGTTTCCTCCGGGATTCTTTTTTGAAAGGGAAATTTCCCCGGAAGATGAATCTGAATACCATTCAAGCCCTTCATATATATCTGAAAAAGCAGAAGAAAGAGAACTTGAAATGCTCAGGGGATAGAGAGAGGCCTTATATTTATAAGCCCTTCTGGCTTCATTTTCATTTTTTCTGAGAACTTCCTGCTCAAAACTGTAAGCCTTTACCCTGTCCCACAGAAACTCAAGTTCCGTATCAAAAACGCATATTTCCGGCATAAACTTACCAGGAAGTTCAAAAAACTGCCCGTCAGAGGAATCCTCACCATCCAGACTTTCCTTTTTTGTTTGCAATTCGCTTTTTGTAAGGACTTTGCCACAGTCTGCAAAAATACCTTGACCTGCAAGCAGAAAAAGAAGAAGGGAAAAAATACTTTTTCTAAGGATGGTACAGAACTTCCACCGGCCAGATTTTCCGCCTGAATTCCCGCTGAACCTTCCGCCAGATTTTCCACCTGGTTTTCCCCCGGAATTCCCACAATATAGATTTTCTTTTATCATCAATTTAAAACCGCCTAATTAATTAAGTCCATTTTCCGCATAATCAAGGTTAAGAGAGGCTGAGTTTTCAAAACAATTCTTGCATCCGTCTGAAGCCCGGCCCTTATTGGAAAGCTCTCTCCCCGGCGGTTTTCAAAATTCACCCTGTCTATATCCGCATAAACAACATAGTAAAGACCAGAGGCTGTTCCCCCAGACAAATTTCTCCCTCCTGAGCCGCTTCCTGCAATTGTTCCTGCTCCTGCCAGGCGTATATCCGGATCCAGAGCCTGAATCACACCTTCCGCTCCCCGATATTCAAAAAAAGGAAATGCAGAAAGCCTGTATTTTACCCTTAAGCCCTCAGAAATTTTCCCCATATCCTTTGGCGGAATCTGAATTTCCACCTTGTAACTCTCACACTTGCTGGGAATCAGATTTACCACAGGAACCCCTGCTTCCAGATAATCGCCCACATTTAATGAAGAAAGCTGCTGTACAAAACCCCTCACCGGGGCAAGAATTGAAAGGAACTCATACTGACTATCCAGTTGATTTATCTCCTGCTCCACTTTGCTAAAAGTCAACTGCAATTCGTCTTTCTCCTGCGTCAGACTTCGAAAAAAATCCGCCTCAAAACTTTTCAGGTTCTTTTCGTCATAGGAAAAAGCCAGCTCTTTTTCATTAAGGATTTTTAGATTTTTCATAGCCTGCGGAAGAGCCCTTTCATTTTTCAAAGCAGAAAACGAAATGTTCCTCTGCACCAGAAGTTTTTCCCGACCGGTCATAAAACTTTCAAAGCGTGAGTAAGCCACCTGATTTTCCGGCGACACGCAGTTTCTTTTTTCTCCATAACTTTTCAAAAGTTCTTCCAGCCCGTCCAGAGTCTTAAGGCACTTTTCCCTCTCAGAAATCAAATTTTCCCTTCTGGAATCATAGATGGAGGAATCTATCGTAAAAAGAACATTTCCCTCCTCTACTTCCTGCCCGGGCTTAAAATAAATATTGGTAACTTTTCCTGCAATTACATTTCTAACTTGGGAAACATTGCCATTTGCCCTTACAATTCCACCAGCCTTTACAACTTCATCTACTTTTCCAAAAAAAACAAGAACCATACCAGCAAGAAAAAGCAGAAAAATGCTATACAGCAATACTCTTGTTTCCACCGGCAGCTTTGATTGAAGCAGCTCTTTTGAGTAAACCATCTCGTTTTGGTGCTGCAATACCATTACTTTTTTCATTTTGTGCACTCCATAATTTTTTATAAAAGCCCTTTTTTTCCAAAAGTTCTTCGTGGCTTCCCTGTTCAACCAGTTTTCCCTTATTAAAAACATAGATAAGATCGCAGTCCTTTATTGTTGAAAGCCTGTGAGCAACCATGATTACCGTTCGCCCGTGAATCCGTGTAAAAATCGTGTCCATAATCAACTGCTCAGAAATACTGTCCAGACTGGCGGTTGCTTCATCCAGAATCAGCAACTGGGGATTTCTCATCAGAATACGGGCCATGGCAAGCCTCTGTCTTTCCCCTCCAGAAAGTGTAGAACCATGCTCTCCCACCCAGGTATTAAATTTATCCGGCAGGCGCTGTATAAAATCATAAGATTGAGAAGCCAGGCTGCTTGCAACAATCCTTTTTGGATCTACATTATTACAGCCCCAGGCAATGTTTTCAGAAATCGTTCCACTGAACAAAAGGCTTTCCTGGGGTACATAGCCGATTTTTTCCCTAAAGGAATCCGTCTTGTAATCCTGAATATCTTTTCCCTTCACCAGAATATGCCCTTCTTCCGGCTTGTAAAATTTCATAAGCAGTTTCAAAAGAGTGCTTTTTCCAGAACCAGAACTTCCTACAAAAGCCACTTTTTTACCCGCAGGAATTTTCAGTGAAATATTTTCCACCGCCATGCCTCTTGTTCCGTAAGCAAAAGAAATATTTTTAAACTCAATATCTCCATCAAGACGCAGGGCTTCTTCTTTCTTTTCTTCATCCTCCCCTTCTTCTTCCATGTCGATAATGTCAGTCAGCCTTTCTGCAGAAATCATCACCTCCTGCAAGTGCAGCTGCATTGTCAAAAGCCTGCGAAGAGGTCCCAGAAAAAAGCCGGAAAGAGTATTAAAAGAAATCAGCTGGCCCAGAGTAATCTTTCCTTCGAAAATCAAATAACTTCCAATCCAGTAAAGAGCCAGAGTTCCGCAACCTGAAATAAAATTCTGAATTTCCTGCTGAAAATTCCCCATATTTCCAAGTTCCAGCCCTTTATAAGCCGCATCTACAATTCTTGCCTCAATTCTGTCGCAGGCTTTTTTTTCTGTTGCCAGCCCCTTAATCGTTGAAATTCCGTTTATGCTTTCGTACATGAATGCATTTTTTTCCGCTTCCAGAATTGCTTTTTCTTTAATTCGCCTGTTAAAGGGTTTTGAATAAAGCCAGACAACCAGAGCAGAAATTATTACCGGAATTATGGATATTACCAGCAGAGAAGAACCCATCTTAAAAAGAAAAAATCCACCCACTAGAAGCATAACTGAATCCAGAATAATCCCCAGCGTTGTGGAAGAAATTGCATTTTTTACAGTTTCTGCATCGTTCACTCGGGAAAGTATTTCACCGGTTTTTCTTGATGTAAAAAAGTTCAAAGGCAGATGCATAAGATGACAGATAAAATCGCTCAACAGTGAAACGTCCACTTTAATTCCCAGATGAAGAATAATTTTATTTCTGCAAAAAGAAACCAGAGACTGAAAAAGTATCACCAGAAGATAAGAAATTGAGCACAAATTCAGAGTAGACCGAACCTGGGAATACAAAACTTCATCAATCAAAAACCTGAAATAAAAAGAAACAATAACTCCAAAAAAAGAAAGAATCAGACTTGCCAGAAGAATTTCTGTAACCAGCCTTTTATGAGGCTTTAACAAAGAAAGAAATCTTAAGAGAAGTCCGGAATTATCATTTCCCTTCTGAAAATTTGACGCCGGAAAAAATATAAAAAATACTCCGGTCCACCATTCCAGAAATTTCTTCCTTTCCATTTTGTAAAGACCTTTTCCAGGGTCACTGATATAAACATGTCTGGAAGTTACTTTGTAGACTACAACATAGTGCTCCACTTTTTCCCTAGTATGAAAAACCGCCGGAAAGGGAATTTCTTCAAGCCTGTCTTTTTGCGGAGACATAAGCCCCTTGCAAGATAAACCGAATTTCTCAGCCCCTTTGATAATTCCATAACCGGAAGTCCCGGCACAATCCGTTCCCGAAGCATTGCGTATTTTCCGCAAGGGAACAGTTTTTCCAAAATATTGCAGAATGATAGAAATACAAGCTGCCCCACAGTCACTTTCATCGTGCTGTAAAACTTTTTTTATTTTCCCCATGTATGAAATCCTCCTGTGATAGGCCGCTGGCGGGTCGGCCTTTTATAGCAAAGTAACCGAGTTTGCGTTGCAAACATCGCATTAAAAAAAATGCGATAGCATTTTTTAGCTTTACTTACCTGAAGTGCAATTTTGCCTGCTACTAATTAATGGAATTCCATAACCAGAAAATACCAGTTTTTGAGAAAAATAAAGAAATTTATAACAGATTTTTATATATGTAGAAGCAGGAGGAAAAAGAAAATGGCCCTTAAAAAACTAATGCTTTCATAATGCCAAAAATACATCAGACGAAAAACCTAAGGCAAAAACTGCCAGCTTCTGCCAGCGTCTCCCAGCCTGCCCTATTTCACTTTATTTTCCGCCTTTTCTTTCTTTACAAGATAAAAATACACCAGAATACAGATAATAGCAGAAAGTAAAGAACCAAGAGGGGCCGCCCAGCCCATAGGATAAAGGCTTTCCGGCCAGAATTTTGAAGCAAAATACGCACCGGGAATACGAATACACACAATTGAAATGGAGTTATGAATAAAGGAGATAATCGATTTTCCCACGGCACAAAAATAGCCGTTAAAACAAAAATGCACCGCCGCAAATGTGCAGTCAAAAACGTAGGATTTCAAATACTGAACTCCCAGAATCACAACCTGACTTTCGCTGGTAAAAAGAGAAAGGGCTGGCCTTGCCACAAACTGAAAAACAAGTGCAAAAAAGAGGCCAATAAAAACTGTTATTCCTGTTCCTGCCCACAATGTTTTCTTTGCTCTTTCCGGCTTTTTAGCGCCAATATTCAAGGCCGCAATAGAACTAATGGCAGAAAGCATACTGGAGGGAATCAAAAAAAGGAAAGTAATGATTTTTTCCACAATTCCTACCGCAGCCGCCACCTCAAGTCCCCGCCTGTTTGCGATTATGGTAATAATCATAAAGGAAACCTGAACAAAGCCGTCCTGAGCGGCCACAGGAAAACCGATTTTTAAAATTCCCCCAAGAATGGAAGAATCCAGCTTAAAATCTTTTCTGCTAAAGCCCTCGTTTCTTTCCAGCTTGTAAAGGGCAAAAAGCCCAATCAGAAGACTTACCCCCTGACTCAAAACCGTAGCAAGGGCCGCTCCAGCCGCCTGCATTTTTAAAAGTCCGATAAAAACAAAGTCCAGCCCAATATTAAGAAGACATGCAACCGCAACAAAATACATAGGAGTTCTTGAATCTCCCCTCCCCCTGAAAATGGCCGCAATCACATTGTAAAAAACAATAAAAGGAATCCCCAGAAAGCAGATTCTTAAATAAATTACCGTCTGTGCTACGCTTTCTTCCGGAGTGGAAACAAGACTTACCAGAAGTGGAGCCGTAAAAAAAAGAATAAGAGTTACAAAAACAGAAAAAATAAGAAAAAAAGAAAAAGAGTTTCCAATTACCCGGGCAACTCTGGAAAAATCCTTGGCACCAGTAGCCTGTCCTATCAAAACAGAAGAGCCCATGGCAAGCCCCACAATGATAACCGTAAACATATGCATCATCTGGCTTCCGATAGAAACCCCGCTGATAACAGGAGCGCCGTTAAATTGCCCGGCAATAAACAAATCAGCAAGCCCGTAAAGGGTCTGCAAAAAATAGGACATCAGAAATGGAAGGGAAAAAACAAGAATATTTTTTACAATGCTTCCTTCTGTAAGGGTAATTTTGTTTTGATTAATTGCTTTAGCTGCCATTTTTATTCTCTAGAGACAAAGCGGACTGAAATAAATCGGTCTGGGACAAAGACGCCTGAAGTAAAGCAGACTTAAAATCCATAATCTTCTTTTTGCATTCAAAAAGTTCCTCTTCCGCCTTCTTAAGCTGAGCAGAAAAAGCTTCTTCATCCTCAGAAGAAACCGCCAGCCGGATTTTGCTTTCCAAATCTGGTATTACCTGATTTTCCAGTTCCAATACCCGTCTTTTAGCCAGCGTAATTTCCTTTGGCGGCCGACCGCCTTTCTTGCCGTTTTCCTTGCTGGCGCTCTTCTTTGCCCGGCTGGTAGATTTTCCATTATAAGAATAAAGGGAATCAATCCAGAAACGCAGTTCCTTTAATTGAATTCCCATTTCAAAGGAAAGGTCATCCAGTTTTTTTAAGTCCAGCTCCTGACCGTCAGAACCCAGACTATTGCTTTCTTTTAGCGCAGAAAGCAGCTGATCCAGCCTGTCCAGAGAAGAATAAATTGCTTCAGTTTTTTTGCTCATTTTTTAACTCATGCCTCTTAAAAAGCCAGCGTCAAAGGCTTATTACTGCCCTTAGATATAGGAAACACTTTCGCTCAAATCCTTCCTCAGGGAATGATTTGCAAGAGGACCAGAGCCTTCTGCAGCATAACCTAAATCAAGGAGCATAAGAATTTCTTCATTTTCAGGCAGATTCATGGCAACTTTCAGCTTTTCCGGGTCAAAATTATTTACCCAGCAGCTGCAAACATCTTCTGCCGCCGCAGCCAGCATCAGATGAGTGGCAACAATAGTCCCATCCTCGGCACCGCTTTCCCGCTTTCCGCCGGGATATGTAAACACATTATTTTTATCCCATGTAACCATCAAAACCACAGGAGCACCGTAGCGGCAAGGAGTTACAGAATCCACTTTTGAAAGAGCATCCTGTGACTGCAAAACGTAAATGTGAGCTTCCTGCAAATTTTTTGCTGTTGGAGCAAGGCGACCGGCTTCAAGAATTCTTTCAATTTTCTCTTTTGAAAGCCCCTTTTGGCCGTCATATTTTTTGCAGGAATAGCGTTTTTGGCACAATTCTAAAAAGTCCATATAATCACCGTTTTAAAAAGAAAATAGTGGCTCTCAGTCCCTGATTCCAAAAAAAAAGAAGACTCTGAGCCACTTTTCTGAATTTTAGTCTGAATTTTAGTTGTTTTTCCAGAGTCCGTGTTTGTTGCAGTATTCGTAAGCGGCTACAAATTCATCACCGTTCAGCAAAAATTCTGCACATGGCTTTTCACCAGGATTCAAATTCTTTCTTAAAGCGCCGCTCTTTGTTTCAACTTCGATAAACTGAATCCAGTGATCAGCTTCCATAGGGTGTTCCACAGAACCAACGCAAACAGAAACCTTATCTCCGTCGATTTTCACAACAGGAACATGTTTTTCCAGAGCACCGTCACTGGTATTTGCTTTCAATTCTTTCATATCCTGACCACAGCAGGTAATCCCGTCACACTTAGAAACAAGAGCTTCCAAAATCTGACCGCATTTCATACATTTGTAAAATTTCATATAAAACTCCATAAAGAAATATTTTTTAAATTATAAAACAAGTCAATGATTCTGTCATTTTATTTTTTGCGGATTACCTGAATAAAAATCAGTAAATTCGGAGGGTCCCGCCTGCTCCATTTCATTCCACAGGCGGTCGCTACGTCCAGGGTTCCGCTAACGCTCATTCCCTCAGGCTTTATATAACTTTGAAAATGCCAGACCCGTTTTTACAAAAGAACAACATTTTCACCCGCCCAGTTTTTCCTACAAGCCTGAGGGAACGCCTCCGGCGCCCTTCCCATCGCTACCCTTTTTCTTACCTGGTGCTGGTGTAAACAAGCGACATTTTCCCATTCAATATCCCCTGCCTTATTTTCTGCTTTCCTCAATCTCTGCAATTTCCTGCTTAAGAGTGCGCTGAAGGGCCTCTTCATAACCTGTAAGAGCGGCAAAAGGCAAAAAAATCTTTGCCCTCTGTTCCAGGGGCATTCTGCCCGGAAAAGAAGCCTGATTCCAGTCATAATCAATTATATCGTCATATCTATTATCTGATTTCATGCCCTGTGTTATCCCTTCTTTTTATAAATCCAAACTTTTCAAACTTACTCCATATATTATATATAATTAAGCAGTTGAAAGTTTGGATTTTGTTTTTATTATCTTTACCATAACAAGTTCTTCGCAAAAAGAACTTATTCCAAATATCCGCCGTAGCACCAGCCTGTGGTTCCCGATTTTATTTCTTTACCGTCTTTATCTTTTGCTCCAGTAAGAACTTCTACCTGTACCCAGTTACTGCTTATTCCATCGATAGTTTCTGCTTTGCCAAGTTTCAGGATTTTGACTTTTGTACCTTTTTGCATGGTTGTGATTACACTGCTTGATGTTGCTTCCTGAGAGCGAAGACGAAGATTGTCGTTGCAGCTCATTATTTTGTTTTCTGCTACGTTTGTAAATGAAGCTGATTTATGATTATCAAAATTGATGTATTTAGTTTCTATCCAGCCTTCGCGTCCGTCCAACTTTTGAATTCTACTCCAGTCGCCTTTTGTCTCTTTTTGCAAAACTATGTCGTTTTCATAATTGTTTCCATTTGCAGCAGAAGATGAATTTGCATTTTCGTAAAGCGGAATATTGTTGTTTATAATTATTCCAATATGGCTGATATCTACTTCTGGCTGATCATATAATCTGTTTGGAATCTTCTTAATCAACCATTCTTTATTCTGAGCATTGCAATCAGAAAAATAAATACTTCCATCTGGAGCTATATAAAACGAAGTTTTGCAGATTGGTTTTCCTGCTTTATTGCGGGCAGGATTCCATTCATTTTCTTTGTAATCTTCATAAATATAAAGTTTACTATCAAAAGGAGTCAAAACTGCAATAGAAAACTTTACATTAAAGCCAGGATTATCATTTGAAAATCTTCCATTTTCACTATCAAATCTCATAAAATAATGAAAGCCATTTGCATCTGATCCGGTCAAAGTATATACAGGAAAGCCAGGATTTGGAGAAAAAGAGTCGATATTTTTTTTGTCTTGATATTGTGGATTCATAATTTGGAATGTATCATTTCTTCGTTTCCAATAATTAATCCCATCTGAACTTCTATTTAGTGAATAATCACCTATACAGATTCTTGAAATATTGCCCTTTTTATTTCTTGTAAAGATAAAGCCAAGTTTCTCTGCCATCCCATTATCCAGATATTCAGAGGTTTCTCTTTCATTTTTAACAGTATAAGTACCATCTTTTTTTAATTGAATGCAAACAAGTGTTTTTCCAGTAGTCATAAAGAAAACTGTATCATCTAAGCAAAGGAAGGATGCATAATCATAAATTCCATATGGGAAAAGGCTTGTTTTGTTTTCGATTTTATATTCATTTCCTTTATGATAAATAATCAGATAATCTTCATTCTGTCCTGCACCAGCTCCAACATTTCCATAAAGGAAACCGTCTGAAAGATTTCCATATATTTGGGTTCCAGTATAAGGGGCATTATTTTTTAAGGACAGTTTCTTCTTAAGTTTTTTACTAATAAGATTTAATTCATAATAATTCTTTCCGTCATAAACTATCATCATGTTTTCAAAGGACGCTAAAACACTGAGTTCAGGAGCAGAACCTTCGTTTTCATCCCAAGAGGATAAATAATTAAATGCCCCCTCAGTTCCAAAAGGAATCCTTTTTATTATTTCAACATTCTGGCTCCATGAGAAAGTGCTTATAAAAATCAAACAAACTATAAAAAAAATCTTCTTCATTTCTCAATTTCTCCCGCATTTAATATTTCCCAGAAACCAGTTTTATTGGAACCAGAGCGTTTTATATAACCTTTCTGTTTGAGAACTGCAATTGCATTATCAACGGTAGTCTTTCCAACTCCAACCAGTTGTGCAATTTGAGGTTTTGTAATATTTGGATTATTTCGGATTTCTGAAAAAATCTTGGACTGGGTATTATTAAGCTGTGAATTATCACCCGTTTTATTACCCGGTTTATCACCCATATTGTTAATCCAATTAAAAGGGATT
>JAILKG010000200.1 GCA_024693915.1 Treponema sp. | reverse complement strand
CAGTACTGCGCTATGCGCTGCTTGTGGCAAGGGAACTATTAAATGCCGCTTCGCGTCATCCACAAGCAGAGCATTTTTGCCCCACGATTCGTTCCCTTCCGCCAATTTTAAATTTATTTCAGCAAACTCGAAATTAAGGCTAGATAGTATAAATTGAAGATTATTTAATAGATTTTGTCAGCTTTTGGAAACTTATGCAGGTTTTTGCTGGGGTTGCGGCTATTTGCGGGGTGGACAGGTTTTTGCGATGGGTGGAGAGAGGTTTTTGTTTTTGCGGGGTTTTAGGGGCGGAGCAGCTATTGCGGAGCCCCTAGGCGGGTGGGTAGCGGACAAGACCGCAAACGAACGAATGATATGCAGCAAAAAAGGTATCAGTTAAAAAAATGACTGGTGCCGAATTGGTGACATTTTTTAATTTAAGAAAGTGAGTGAGGACTTGGGAGCGAGGGAGGCTCTCCTCCCTCCTTGTGCTCCTTAGTCAAAAAAAATCCCGGAGTAAAACCGTCTGGAAGATTTTCCATTCACTTTACCCCGGGTTTTATTTTAGTCAAGGCTTGTAAAGTCTGTGATATCCTTTTCGTAGTCAACGCCTTCTACATCAAAGCCGTTGATGTTCAAAAAGTCGTGCTTGTAGCCTTCCAGGTCACATCTTTCAGCAAGATTTTCCTGAGTAACGCCGTCCATCAGTTTTGCAACTTCAGCCTGAACATCGTCTGCCATTTCCCAGTCGTCCACGCGGATGCGGTTTTCTGAATCTACAGGAACTCTTCCGGCAGAATTATCGGCACCTGTGTAAAGGCGTTCTGCAAAAAGGCGTTCCATCTGTTCGATACAGCCTTCGTGAGTTCCCTTTTCCTTCATTACTTTGAAAAGAACTGAAAGGTAAAGAGAAATGATTGGGATAACTGCTGAAGAGCGGGTTACAAGTCCCTTGTTTACAGAAACGTAAGCTGCTCCTCCTACAGAAGCTTTAAGCTGTTCGTTCAACCTCTGAGCAGTTGCTTCCAGGTCTTTTTTTGCCTGACCGATAGTTCCGTCGCGGTAGATTGCGTGGCTCAATTTTGGTCCGATGTAAGAATAAGCAACTGTTCGGCAGCCTGTGTTCAAAACGCCTGCCTGGCTAAGAGCGTCCATCCAGAGCTGCCAGTCTTCGCCACCCATAACTTTTACAGTGTTTGCGATTTCTTCTTCGCTGGCAGGCTCAGCTGCTGACTCTTTAAGAGTTTTTGTCATGATATCGATTGCCTGACCGGCATAAGTTTTTCCGATTGGCTTGATTACTGATTTGTAAAGAATGTGGGCTCCGTCCGGGCTGTTTGGGTCAATCTTTACAGGATCGCTTCTTACAGGGCTGGCAAGAGAGTATACAACCAGGTCAACTTTTTTTCCGGTTTTCTTGATTTCATCGATAATCATTGCCCGGGTTTCGTTGGAATATGCGTCTGCGCTGAAAGTTTTTGCAAAAAGACCGTCTTTTGCGGCAGCTCTGTCAAATGCGGCGTTGTTGTACCAGCCAGGAGTTCCGCCCTTAGTTTCTGTAGCGGCTTTTTCAAAAGAAACACCGATAGTGTCGGCGCCGTATTCAAATGCAGCAGAAATTCGGCTTGCAAGACCGTAACCTGTTGAACAACCCAGAACAAGAACTAAATCAGGTCCTTTTCCCCCTTCTTTAAGAGTTTTGATACCTCTTTTTGCTTTCTGAGCTTTTACATAAGCAATCTGACGCTCTGTGTCCTTTGCGCATCCTACAGGATGAGAATTGATACACATGCTGCTTCTTACCATTGGTTTAATAACTGCCATAAAAAATTACCTCTTTTTATTTTTTTAGGAAGGGGAAGTCTCCCCTTCGCTCACACTTCGTTGTTCGCTAACCCCTCTCCTAGGGCTCCGCGGCAAGGCCGCTCTGCCCTAAAACCCGCTTTTTCATTTTTTTGCAGGTTTTAAGGCCTTTTATTCTTCGTATTTTTTAATGATTACACATGCATTATGGCCGCCAAATCCCAAAGAACAGCTTGCAGCCGCTTTGACCTGGGCTTTTACGCCAGTTTTTGGAGTGTAATCCAGGTCACAGCCGTGCTCTAAGTCAGGTTCGTCCAGGTTTGCTGTTGGAGGAACAAAGCCTTCTTCAATTGCCTTTACGCAGAAAAGCGCTTCGATAGCTCCTGCGGCACCTACCATGTGGCCGGTTTCGCTCTTTGTAGAAGAAATGTGCAGCTTGTAGGCGTGGTCCCCGAATACATTTTTGAGCATCTGGGTTTCAGCTGTATCGTTTGCAATTGTGCTGGTTCCGTGGGCATTGTAGTACTGAATTTCTTCAGGTTTCATTCCTGCGTCTTCAAAAGCTCTTTTCATTGCAAGGGCGCCGCCTGCACCGTCAGTTAGTGGGGCGGTGATGTGGTAGGCGTCGCTGGAAGAACCAAAGCCTGCAAGTTCAGCGTAGATTTTAGCTCCACGCTTTTTTGCGTGTTCCAGTTCTTCAAGAATCAGGATTGCAGAGCCTTCTCCCATTACAAAACCGTTTCTGTTTTTGTCGAATGGGCGGCTGGCAGCTTTTGGATTGTCGTTAAAGCTGGATGTGAGGGCCTGAAGCACCTGATAGCAGCCGATGTTAAAACCTGTTATGTTTGCGTCAGTTCCACCTGCAATGCACACGTCCATGCGGCCCAGGCGAATCATGTCAGCTGCAAGTCCCAGAGCATCGCTTCCGGAAGCGCAGGCTGTAGAAATTGTCCAGCTTGGTCCCTGAATGCCGTAGTACATGCTTACTGCAGCCGGAGCTTCGTTATTCAATGAAAGGGGAGCTGTAAGTGGTGGCAGGCGGTTTACGCCGGCGTTAGGATCAAGATATTTTTTGTATCCTGCTTCAACTCCGTCTGAAAGACCAATACCGATTC
This sequence comes from Treponema sp., assembly GCA_024693915.1. Lineage (GTDB taxonomy): Bacteria > Spirochaetota > Spirochaetia > Treponematales > Treponemataceae > Treponema_D. The sequence goes on along the minus strand of JAILKG010000200.1, from coordinate 7,494 downwards.
CGGTGATAATTCCCGCATTCTGATTTTTAATGTCGTCTTTTTCAAAACCTGCATCAGTTACAGCTTCAATGCTGGCTCCCAAAAGAAATTTTGCAAAGCGGGAAAGTTTTCTTCCCAGTTTGTGGTCTACATTGTAATTGTCCAGCGAAAAATCTTTTACTTCTCCTGCAATCTGAACTGGAAAATTTGTCGGGTCAAAAAGAGTGATTCTGTCTATTCCGGATTTGCCCTGCTTTACATTTTCCCAGGAATCTTTAACGTTGTTTCCAACAGAAGAAACAGCACCAAGTCCTGTTATGACTACTCGTCTCATAAAAACTCCGTATTAAAAATATCAGCGATAAAATGTTTTAATGTAACTTTTCCATTATACACCATATTATCTGATATTAAAAGTTTCTACGAATTGACAAATTTAGTCAAGATGTCATTTAAATTTGGCTGAACAGAGCCGGTTTGCGCCACGGAGGCGGGGTTGCGCCACAAAAAGCACTCAGCATTGGATTTTGAAGTATGTTTTTTTCTAAGAGGAACGCAGGGAAAACTTTCAATTGATGTAATTTCAATTCAACAAAGAAGAATAAAAATTGGCGGAGGCGGGGTTGCGCCACAAAAAGCACTCAGTATTAGAAATTTTTAAATTATGTTTTTCTATGTGGGACGCAGGAAAAAATTAGGGTGGCACCTCGGGAGGAGGGTACCCTGATTTTTTCCGTTGCTGGGACCCGCATAGAAAAAAAAGTTAGTTTTCTATATTTATAATGATGAGGCCCCCAGTTTTGCCTTCATCCCTTCAAATTCAGCTTTTGTAAAGAATTTCTTTTCTATAAAATACCCGCTCATTTCCTGCTGCAAGTTTTCGCATTCTTCCACAGGTTTTCCAAGAATCTGGTCAAAGGAATATTTTAAAAGGCGCCAGTCCCTTACTTCCTGAATACCCAGCAGGTTTGTTTTCTGGTAATCTTCTTTTATTTCCTGCCAGCTGGCACCGCAGAGGGAGGCAAGGACGGCAGAAATTACACCGGTTCTGTCTGTTCCAAGGCGGCAGTGCACGTAAAAAGGTGCCGGGTGATCATTTATAAAGCGAACAATGTCACCGATCATATTTCCAAATTCCTGGCCGGCAGACTGGTAGTAAACGATATTGTAGTGGGTATTTACAAAAAAGTGGTTTCCCTTTGTCCTGATGTCGCTTACATAAACAGATATATTTTCTTTTTTGGGATCAATCTGTTCATTTCCGGAAAGAGTGATGATGGACTGAACTCCTTTTTCTTTTAAAAGCTGGTTTACGCAGGCCAAGCGGGGTTTTTCTGTGTCCATGTTTCCCCTGGAAATCTTATATGGGTGATAGCCCCGGTAAAGGGAGGACGTACCTGGAACCAGGCGGAAATTTGCAATTCTTTCCCTGTCTTCTGCTTCTTCTAAGTTGTAGTCCTTCAGTTTTTTTGGTGCCTTCATCAAAGAAAGGTTTTGGATAACATCTTCAGGATTGTCTTGTGGAAAAAGAATCAGGTTGTTAGATGCCATCTGATAGCCGGCAATTCTTGAAACAGCGTTTGGTTCAAAAGTTTCTTTTTTACTTTTCTGAACTTCCTGTCCGCATATGCTTTCTGTGTAATCTATCTGAGCCTGAACGATAAATTTAAATTCTGGAAAACCGGAATTGCCGGGAATTTTTATTGTTTCTGCCGGGCATTCCAGAGTCCAAAGTTGATTTTTTACTTTTGTAAGTTCCCAGTCCGGGTTTTTCTTTGACCAGCCGTTAAAGCTTCCTTCAACATAAACGGAAAGGGGTTTTTCAATTTTCCAAACGGAAGGTACAAAGAGAAAAACCACGCTTTCTCCATTGTTTATAATCTGGTAGCCAAGCTGGCGGTTGTATTTGTCCAGCTTGATTTCTTTTTTAACAGCTTCCTGACTGAAATTCTGAACAGAAACTCTGTAAGGAAGCGCTTCCTTTGCAAAGAGCAGGGAAAAAGATAAGAATAGAATGATAGAAAATAATTTTTTCATGGTAACTCCTGAGAAAAGCAGCTGTGCTGCTTTCTGATTTATCGAAAGCCAACCGAGTTTGCTTTGCAAACATCGCGTTAAAAAAATTGCGTAAGCAATTTTTAGGCTAACTTACTTTTTTTACAAAAGAATTTTACATTTATTGAGATTTTAATTCCAGGTTTAATCTGTAAGTAAAAAATTGGCGGAGGCGGGGTTGCGCCACAAAAAGCACTCAGCCACCGCGAAGCGGTATTGCCGCTTTTTGATGGTGTGTTTCCGCCGGAAGCCAATTTTTGAGTTGAACTTTAAAACTTAAAAATAAATACCATAAATGTAAAATTCTTATTATTTCATTATATGTCATCTGATTTATTTTGTCTTTTATAATAAGCCATGATAAAATATTGTTATAATTAAAAAATGTGAACTGTAGTCAAAAATGTTTTAATTTTTTTGCAAGATCGGAAAAAGGTCAGAATTTTGCGGCTTGTTTTATCATGGAAAGCGAAAAATGCTTTTCAGAGGAGGATTTATGTTTAAGAAACTTTTGATTTCTTTTTTATCACTTTTAATTGCTTTGCCATTTTGTGCAGTTTGTGAGGATGAAGTTCCGCCGGGAGTTTCCCTTAAAGACAGCGACATGAAAGCATTTATCAAGAATTACGATAAAATTGATAAGGAACTGGAAAAACTGAACTGCGAGGTAAGTCAGGTTTCTGCTTATGAGTCGGACGCAGAAAAAGTTGCCGCTATCGAAAACGTGCTTTTGAAAAACGGCATGTCCGGCCCAAGCGCTTTTGCCAAGCTGATGATTATCTATACTGACTTCACTATAGAAGAATATGATCGTGCTTTGAATTCTGATGCTCTGACAAGGGCTCTGTTTAAGAAAATGTATTCCGGTGGAGAACCTTTTGCCGAAATGAGGGAATCTTTGAATCCGGACGATTATGAACTGGTAAAAAAATATTATTCCCCTTTGTGCAAGGTTTTTAACGCCCAGGAATTTGGTGAAGTTAAAAAGACTGCAAAAAAAGCTTCTTCTGATGAAGAAAAGGATGACGGCAGCTGGACTGATGAAGATACAGAGGACGTTAAAAAGGCTGTAAAAGATGCTGCTAAAGAAGCGGTAAAAGAAGAAATAAAAGAACAGGCAAAGCAGGACTTTAAGAACGCCCTTAAAAAAGGTGGAAGAAGCCTTTTGCCTTTCTAAAAAAGAAAAGCCTGCTTTTGGAAAAGAAATTTTTAGAGCAGGCAATTACTGCGCGCCTATGGAAGGGGTTGTGGCTGGCGAAGACAGCCACAAGGCGAAGGGGTCTTGAAGCCTTATGCAAAAGACCCCTGAGACCGAGCGCAAGCGGGCCCCTGAAACAGGCGTAGGTGCAGAAACCGCCCGGAAAAATGTCATTCCGGGGCGGAGAATCATGCTGGAAATCACGCCGGGAATTCTTTCTTGCTTGTATCTGTTTTTTATTGTAAAATATGCCGATAAATAAAGTGGAGGAATTACCATTGAAAAAATTAGTATATGGACTTTTGGTTGCTGCCTCAGTGAATCTTTTGTTTTCCTGTGGTTCTAAACCTAAACCTGAACCAAAACCAATCGAGGAGCCGGAGGTTGTAGAAGTTCCGGAAGAAAAACCTCCTGTTGAACTACCAAAAACAGATAATTCGGAAGCGCTGAGCAAAACTGAAAATGCACGCCAGGCTGCAATTGATGCCGGTGCAAAGGAAACTTCTCCTGTACAGTTTGCCGCAGTCGATAAATTGTACGAAGCTTTGCAGGCTCAGGCAAAAACTGGTGCTGATGTTTCTAAAGGACTGGAAGATGTTGAAAAACGCTACAATGCCCTGGAAAAATACGCTCAGGCTGTTGCTGCAAAAAAACGAATCGATGAGCTGGGACTTGCTTCTGCTGATCAGGCAAAATACGATGCAGGCTGCGCCGCTCTTTCTGATCTGGAAGGACTTTTCAAAGAAGCTAACCTGACAGGTGATTCTATGCTGGCTAAAGCTGATACTGCAAAAAAATCTTTTGATGCAGTTCTCTTTACCGGATTTAAAAATCTTGCAAAAGATGAAAGAACTGAAGCATTTAAGGCAAAAAGGGATGCAGACAGCATAAAGGCAGGAGTTGCTTCTAAAGAAGCTTACGACAAGGCTGTTGAAGAATTCCGTGCCGGAGATTCAAGCTATGCAATGCAGAATCCGGAAAGCGCTTATGCCCACTACAAAACTTCAAAAGGACAGTTTACTGAAGTTTATACAACTGTACTTGCCCGCCGTGAAGCAGCAAGCAAGGCTATGGAAGAAGCTCGTGCTCGTGTTGCAGAAAGCCAGTCTTATGCTGAAAAGGCTGACGTGGAAACTCCTTTAACTGGTGAAAATATCAAGGGAATTGAGGCAGAAGATGCCAAACTCCTTGAAGATGATAACTATGCCGATCCGGAAAGTCAGCAGGCTGATATTCCGGAATCCATCGATATGAATACGGGGGATGAAAAATAATGAAGAAAATTTTTTCAACATTAATGGTTCTTGTGTCTTCAGTTGCTCTTTTTGCGGCAAGTTACACAAACAACACTTACCAGAAACTTGCAGATGAGTATTCAAAAAAGGCTCAGAACGCTTTTGATGCCGGTCAGTATGCAGATGCTGTTGAATATTCAGAAAAAGCTGCTGAAAATGCTGAACTTTCCAAGGCTTATATCGACATGATGAAAACCCGTGGAACTGCAGAAAGTGAGCTTAAAATTGCTCAGAATAAGCTGGCCTGGGCAGAAAAAATCAAGGCTGACAAAAACTTCCCGATGGCATATACCGCTGCAAAAACTGCTCTGGAAGGAGCAAGCGGTGCTTTTGAAAAGGAAGATTTTTCTCTCTGTGTAAAACTTTCAAAAGAAAGTGTTGCTGCTCTTGACGGAATTTACGAAAAAACTCCTCTTCCTGAGTTCTACATCGTTCGCCCATGGGCAGAAACTAAGGACTGTTACTGGAATATTTCCGGTCGCCCTTATGTTTACAACAATCCGCTCTTGTGGGAAAACCTTTATCAGGCAAACAAACAGAATATGCCTCGTCCAAACGATCCTAACCTTATTAAACCAGGTATGAAGATGAAGATTCCTAGCCTGACTGGTGAATATCGCGAAGGTGTTTACAGCCCAAGCAAAAAATACGAAACATACGGAAAATAATCTTTTCTGCTGAATAAGAAATCCCGGAGCCTTTTGGTTTTCCGGGATTTTTTTTACCCTGAAGGATTTTGTGCTATATTCTTTTAAGGTATTTAAAGCTAAAACGCTTTGCTGTCAAACACTGGGCCGCCAGCGGCCAAAAAAAGGATAAGCTAAAAAATGCATACGCATTTTTTTTAACGCTTTCCAATCTATCAGGAAGCAGCACAGCTGCTTCTCTCAGGAGGCTATATGTTTTCCAATGATGAGATTATGGAGTTTAAAACATGGCTAAGAGATAAGGGAAAATATAATCTTGTAAATTGGGAGCAGATTATGACCTCTTATAATGAATTTCTGGATGAACGCTATCCTGAACATAAGATTTTTCATCGGATTAAGCACTTAAAAAGACCGGATGAGGAAGCTGGAACTTATATCTGTCCTTATGTTCCATATCAAGGAAGTACAGATAAAAAATGATGAATTTGCAGAATGTGTTTAATCTGGCAGGCTGACGGATAAAAAGTGCTGGCAAAAAAAATAATGCTGGCAAAAGGATGGCAAAAGGATGGCAAAAGGAAAACAAAATTTTTGACAGATTTAAAGTTAGGTTTTATCATTGTAGCAGTGAGAAGCCAAAAACTTTTGTTGTTCTAGTTTTTTGGGTTTCGAGGAGTTCGTATGGCTGTAATTGCAATATCAAGGCAGGTGGCGGCGCTGGGTGACGAAGTTGCTTCTGAAGTAGCGCAGAAAATTGGTTACAAATTTATCAATCGCCAGGAAATTGAGCGGCGAATTGTGGAACTTGGATTCCCTGCAGAGAAACTCAAAAAATATGATGAAAAAAAACCTGGATTTTTTGCTTCTCTTGTTAAAGACAGGGATGAGTACCTGCATTATCTGCAGACTGCGGTTCTGGAAGCGGCAAAGGAAGGGGACTGCATTTTGATTGGTCGCGGTGCTTTTGTGATTCTGGAAAGTCTTCCTAATCTGATTTCGATGCGTTTTGTCTGCAACGATGATCTTCGTGTAAGACGACTGATGCAGGAGTTTAACTGGAATGAAAAACAGGCTTTGCAGCGAATAAATGAGAGCGATACAAATCGTCATGGATTCCACAAAAGCTTCTTTAATGTTGATCTGGATGAAGCAAGCCATTTTATGATGGTTTTGAATACCGGTATTTTTGACGAAAAGTCGGCAGCAGACGCAATTTCTACCATTGTAAAAGATTATATTACTCCTGAAAAAGAGGAGGAAGGAAAGAAAAGGCTAACAGGTCTGTTACAGTGTCAGCATCTGGTTAACAAACTGGTTTTTGAATACAAGCTGAACATTGAATTCCTTAGGGCTGTGATGAACGGGGATACGGTAACTCTTCAGGGTGTTGCGGATTCTACGGTTCTTGTGGAAAGAGCAATGAAGATTGCGGCTGCTGAACTTCCTGAGTTCAAGATTACAAGCGCAATAAGCGTTGTTCAGGATTTTAAGGCTCATATCTAGAAAGGTATGTGTTGTGAAAGGCGGGTTTGCAGGAGTGCGACCCGCTTTTTTTATTTATGCTTTATAAAAAATCCTTGACTTTTCTTCTATTAAAAAAGATACTATTAGATATGAAACTTTCTAATAAATTTACAACTATGCGGCTTGCTTTTGCACCTGTTTTCTTTATCATATACAATCTTCCAATCTGGTTTTCTAATTTTTCCTGTTCACCGATGCTGGCAAAAATTACTGCCTGTATGATGATTCCTCTGCTGGCTTTTTTTGAACTGACAGATTATTTTGATGGTCATTACGCTCGAAAAAATAATGAGGTCAGCGATTTTGGAAAAATTTATGATCCTTTTGCAGATGTTATGCTGAATCTTTCCATTTTTTTGAGTGCAACCCGCTCTGTTTCTGGAAAAGGTTTTGCTCCAATTCTGCTTTTTGCCCTTCTTTTTTATCGCGAGTTTGGAATGACCTTCTTAAGAATGGTTGCTCTTTCCAAGGGAACCGCAATTGCGGCCAGAAAAGGTGGAAAGTTTAAGACTGTTTTCTATATCACAACTGGATTTTTTATGCTTTTGCTTGAATCCCTCTTGCGCTTTGAATTCCAGATTCCTTCACTGGAAATCTTCAGACTTGTTGCAATCTGTCTGATGGGAATCTGTGTTCTTTTAAGTTACATTTCTTTCTTTGACTATATCAGAACTTTTGCTTCGGTTTTCAAGGGAAAAAAAGACGAATAGAGCCTGCTAAAAAATCATAAAATATTAGTTGAAAGAGGCTGCCTGTTTTGAGGGCAGCCTTTTTGTTTATGCCTCGCCATATG
>JAILKG010000183.1 GCA_024693915.1 Treponema sp. | reverse complement strand
CCTGGTACAGAAGTTTACCACGAATTTGCCCGCGGATTTGGTGTACCTGATCTTATCGCCGTTCACCCAGAAAACGATCCTGAAGGAAAGGGCTGGGCAATGGCTAAGGCTCTGGCAGTTGGTATGGGCGGAAGCAAGGCTGGTGTTCTTGAAAGCTCTTTCGTTGCTGAAGTAAAGTCTGACCTTATGGGAGAACAGACAATCCTTTGCGGTATGCTGCAGGCTGGTACAATCTGCTGTTACAACAAGATGGTTGCTGACGGAATGGATCCTGAATGGGTTACAAAATTCCTTATGCACGGCTGGAACGTAATCTGTGAAGCTCTTAAATTCGGTGGAATCACAGGAATGATGGACCGCCTTTCTAACCCTGCTAAAATCAAGGCAAATGAGCTTTCTAAACAGATTAAAACTTTGCTCGCTCCTCTTTACCAGAAACATATGGACGACATCATCAGCGGCGAATTCTCAAGCACAATGATGAAAGACTGGGCTAACAAAGATGCAAACCTTCTTAAATGGCGCGAAGAAACTGGAAAACTTCCATTCGAAAGCCAGAAAGAATCTTCTGCTGAAATCAGCGAGCAGGAATACTTTGACAAAGGTATCCTGATGGTTGCAATGGTAAAAGCTGGTTGTGAACTTGCATTTGAAACTATGGTTGACGCAGGAATCAAACCTGAATCAGCTTACTACGAATCACTCCACGAAGTTCCTCTTATCGCAAACCTCATCGACAGGAAGCGCCTTTACGAAATGAACCGCGTTATTTCTGATACTGCTGAATACGGATGCTACCTCTTTGCAAACGTTGCTGCCCCAATGATGGAAAAAGACCTTATGCCAAAGGTAACTACTGAAGTTATCGGAAAGGGCTTGAACGTTAAGGATAACAGCGTAAACAATGCAGAACTCGTTGCTGTAAACGCAGAAATCCGCGAGCACCCAATCGAGGTTGTTGGACGCAAATTGCGCGCATATATGACAGCTATGAAGCCTTTAATTTAATTTTTCTTCGAAAAATTAAATTAATTACGAGTTTCCCTTTCGGCTCAAAACCCGCGCCGATTTTCGCTTCGTGAAAAACAGGGAAACTCGCCAATTATTAAAACATAAAAAAGGCTTTGCGAATATGAAGTACACTTCAATATTCGCAAAGCCTTTTTTATTGGAGATGCATAAAAGAAAAAAAAAGAAGAAAGATATATTGGGCAGATCTGCCTTCCTAACAAAATATCTTTAACTTGCCTTTATACCGGATATAATATTTCTTATTTCTTTAGATAATTAATTATAAACAGCGGCAATCTTCTGTGAAATTTATTTCTGATTAGTCGTCGAATTCAGTGCTATAATCATTAATACCAATAGCAGAATATGAATAATCCTCATATCGTCCTGGATTTCTTAATTTGTCTTTTTCGCTTTGAAGCTGTCTTCGAAGCGTTTCTAACTGCTCTTTAAGATCAGCATTTCTAATTTTCTTTTGAACACTAGAAATAGCACTTTGAGCAGCACAAGCAGACTTTACTGTAGACGATTTGGAGCATCTATCCAATGCTGTTATTAATTTTGTTACTTCTGAATTACAATCGTACTTTTCAGAAACTTTACGCAACTCATTTATAAGTTGCTTGTAAAATGTTTTTTTCATTTTACACCTCCGTAATATTTTAAGTGCACTTACATACACTGATTTACGAAGTCAACAACAATATATATTTCTAAATATAAATTCAACAAGAAAATTTATTTCCTTAGTTAAAGTTTTCTATATTTTTATCATCAAAAACTTTTCATTAAATTTTCAATTGCTTTTACTTGTTGAGCGGTTAAACGTTCTGCCTGTTGTATAAGTTCGTAGTATTTTTTACATAGAGCAATTTGCTTCTGTTGTTCTGAGGTTTCAGTTTCAGACGATTTTCCGGTTATAAGATATTCGATAGAAACATTGAGAGCTTTTGAAATTTTTAATGCTGATTCAGCAGAAGGAGAGCTCTTTCTTTCAAAACTTTTGTGTAAAGTGTGCTCTTTTATTCCCGTTATAATAGCCAGTTCTTTTTTAGTTTTATCTTGAAAATTTAATTCTGCTTCTACACGATCCCAAAACGTCATTCTTTAAGCATAAAGACAATAGTCTAATCGGTCTGTTTGTAAATGCAATATAGTCTAAAATTAATTTATATATTAGACTATAGTCTAGTAATCCTATTTTTATTGGACAGGTGTTTTACTATGGCTAAAAAAGAAGTTACAACAGATTTGTGGGTTCATGATTTATTGAAAGAAGCTGGTATTGAATTAGATGCACAGGGAAGTGAAATAAAAGAAATAAATGAAGCTTTAAAAACCGCAAGTAAACGAGGAACCGGGAAAGTCGGTTTTCCTGAATATGTTGGAGTTGTAAAAAATTTCATCATTGTAATAGAAGATAAAGCTAGCCTTGAGAATCATATTAAATATAATGAAGATAAACTTATCAGCCTTGAAACAAAAGACGTAACTGATTTTGCCGTAAACGGAGCGTTGTTTTATGCAAAACATCTTATTCAGAATACAACTTATAAAAAAGTTTTTGCGTTCGGAGTTTCTGGAAATTCGAAGAATCATAAAATAACACCTCTTTTTGTTGACGACAGATTAAATGTTTTTGACCGACTTGAAGATGTAGAATCTTTTATCTCTTTTAACGAAAAAAATATTGATGAGTATTATCTTTGTGATGTTCTAAAAGAATCGAGTGATAAAGAAAAAGAGCTTGAAGAAATCTTAGCAGATGCAAAAGAACTTCATGAACATTTGAGAAATTACGGAAATATGAAAGATGAGGAAAAGCCGCTCGTTGTTTCTGGAATTCTTCTTGCTCTTCGTGAAAGGGATAACGGCAATTTCAGTATCGATTCATTGAACGCAGATTCTTTCATAACTGATGGACAGAAAATATATAATGCGATTGAGGCTAGTTTCAAAAGAACCGACCTTTCACCGGTAACAAAAATCGACAAGATTCTCTCTCAGTTTGCTGTTATAAAAGACAGCACAAAATTAAACGAGAAGAATCTAACTCTTGGCGAAACTCCTTTAAAGTTCTTTACAAAGTTTTTGGACGAAAAACTGTATAAATCAATAAAGTATACTCGTTCTGCAGAAGATTATCTCGGTCGCTTTTACGGTGAGTTTATGCGCTACTCTGGCGGAAGTGGTCAGACCTTGGGAATTGTTTTGACGCCTCGTCACATCACAGAACTTTTCTGCGATTTACTTGATTTGAAAACAACGGATAGGATTTTTGACCCTTGCTGTGGAACTGGCGGTTTTCTTGTTGCAGCACTTCACACGATGCTTTCAAAAAGTTCTAGTGATACTGAAAAACAGCATATCCGCAAAAATCAGCTTTATGGAATTGAACTTCGTCCTGATATGTTCACTGTTGCAACTACAAATATGATTTTGAGAGGCGACGGAAAGAGTAATTTGCATTGCGATGATTTTATTGCAAAGAATCCAAAACAGTTACAGACGGATTTTAGAGCAACAGTCGGAATGTTAAATCCTCCGTATTCTCAAGGTTCAAAAGATAATCCAGATTTATATGAAATTGCATTCACAGAGCATTTGCTGGATTCTCTTTTGCCAAATTCAAGATGTGCCGTTATTGTTCCGCAAAGTTCTATGACTGGAAAATCAAAAGAGGAACAGGCAATAAAAGAATCTATTTTGAAAAAACATACTCTTGAAGGCACGATAATGCTTCAAAAAGATACTTTTTACGGAATAGGTGTTATTCCGTGCATTGCTGTTTTTACAGCCGGAATTCCTCACAATAAAGAAAAAGTATGCAAATTCATCAATTTTGAAGATGACGGCTTTAAGGTTTCTCCTCATATTGGACTTTTGGAAACAGAAAGC
>JAILKG010000180.1 GCA_024693915.1 Treponema sp. | reverse complement strand
TCCTCAACAATGGCAACTGTACCCATAAAGTCGCCGGTATTTTCGATTACGATGTTCGGAACAACTACAAGTCCACCGTCATCCTTTTCGATTGTAACAGTCTGAGAATCCCCAACGGTTGGAGCTGTAAGCTTAATAAGGCCGTTTTCATCGGTGTAGCTTTCCTTTGTCTCAAAGCTGGTGTAAGTGTCGGATTTACCCTTACCCTTCAGGCCTTTTAGTCCGGAAGAAGAAATGGCCCGGCTTTCTGAATCCGTAAAGCCTACAACTTTAAGGGAATATTCAAGGTTTGTTCCCCCGTATCTGAAGAAAGGAATATTATCTTCATTCTTGATAATCCTGTCTGATTCTTTTTCCAGAGTTCCAACTTCGCTTATATTAATAGAAGAATCTGAACAGGAAATAATTGGTTTGTAATTTCCATTTACTTTTACTGCGGTATCCAGAACCTCGTAAACGGTACCTGTATCCATTCGGATCCATTTTCCCCAGAAGAAACTTGTAGATTTTGAGCCGTCAAGGGCACTCACTTCAATTGAGAAGCTTGCAGATACTCCGCCGTAATAAATCTGAATTTCCTGGGTTCCAGTTTTTTTCAACTCAGAACCATCAGCCGGGAAAGAAGTCCAGCCGCTTACAGTTTTTGTTGATCCGTCCTGGTAGAGGGCGGTTACCGTCAAACCAGAAAGATCTAGTTTATCTCCGTAAAGATAATTCTTTTTTGAAGGTTCAGAAATCTGAATACTTTCAACATTTGAAGTTCCCGCAGCAGAAACATAAAGAAAAACACAAATATGGAAGCCCTGGTAGGAAATTCCCAACTCCAAATAACCCATACCAGAATAACTGCACTGTTCTGCATCTCTGTCGGTAAAAGTATAGCCCTTTGAATAGCTTGTTTGATAATCCTTGATTTCTTTAAAACTTCCGTCAGAAAAGGTTGCATAAACTTTAAGACCAGTCAAATCAAGCTTTTCGCCCACCGCATAATTTGTCTTCATATCGTAATAGTCAGCGCTGATTGACATGAGCATCGTAGGATAGGATGAATCTGATTCCACCGTACAACTTGAAAAAAGTGCCGCAAAGCCTGACAGAAAGAAGGTGCTGATGATAAGTACTGCTGTTTTAACTTTTTTGCAGTCACTAAAAGAATGTAAATTCTTCATATTTCCACCTCTGAAATGTAATTTTTTAAAATAATTTTTAAATCCGCACTATTATAGTACATAATTAAAAATATAGCACTAAAAATATCATTATAATAATTTCTGAGGAAATAAAAGCATAAAAATTCATCATTATCTGCAAAGTCTGAATTGAGGTCTTTGACAACAACTGCTTCTGAAAATCTAGTCCTGCCGTTTCATGATGAAATTTCCTTTGAGCATTTTTGTCTGCAGAATATTGATAAAGGCAGCCGGATCAGCCTTTTTTATAGAGCGCAAAAGTTTGTCTTCCTCATCAGAAGAAACCACGGTATAAAGCATATTCCTTTCTGCTCCCTGATAACAGCCTTTGCCGATAAAGAGAGTTGCATCGTGCCCGGTAACGTCGCGGATTACTTGAATCAGCTCCTCGGTTTTATCGGAAATAATCAGTATGGTAGATTTTTGGTAACGCTTATAAAGGGTATTAAGAATTTGAGTGCTTACAAACTGGAATATAATAGAATAAAGTGCTCTGTTCCAGCCAAATAAAAGTCCAAAGATTGCAAGGACAATCACATTAAAAATTAAAATTTGATTCCAGATACTGCGGCCAGTTTTTTCTGAAACATAGATAGAAATAAAATCTGTTCCGCCGCTGGTAGCTCCAGCCAGCAGACAAAAGCAGATTGCAACTCCGTTTACAATTCCACCAAAAATGCAGCAAAGCAAAACATCATTCGTTACATCAAGGCCTGGAATCAAATCTGTAAAAAGACCGGAGGCTACAATTGCCCAAAGTGAAAGCAAGGTAAAACGCTTTCCAACATATCGAAAACAGATAAGAGCCGGTACGATATTGAGTCCCCAGTAAAAAACTACAAAGGGTATTTTTACATGCAGGTATTTTTCAAACACCTCTTGAATCAATAAGGTGATTCCTGTAAAACCACCAGGCAAAAGTCCTGCTGCGTGCACAAAGGTATTAAGATTTACTGCCATCACAAAAGCTCCGGCGGTAACCAGAAGAAATCGCAAAAAAAGTCGAACCTTATCTTTCATAAGAACAGTTTAACACATTTTGTTGAACCGGTATAATTAATCTAAAAAATAAATCGACTTTTACCCAAAAGGCGCATTTTGCCCGACAGGCGCTTGCGAAATATTCCTGTCATGTTCTCAAAATGCTATTCTGCACTCTTTCCTGCTTCGTAAAGCTCTTTCAAATCTGCATAAAAGTCAGGATATCTTTTTTCAATCAGAACAGGCACCCCGCGAGTGTCCAGAAAGCAGTGGGTACTCTTACCAAGAAAAACCACTTCGCCCCTGCACTTAAATTCGTAGCAGAAAGTCAGTTTAGCTGCAGAAAGTTTTTCAATGCCCACCATAATTTCAATGGTATCCGGAAAAGTTGTGGTTTTCCTAAAAACGCCTTCCACAGACATTACAGGCGAGGCCATTCCCTCTTCCTCAAGCTTAATAAAACTCCATCCCAGCTGGTCCAGAAAATCCACCCGGGCTTCTTCCATATAACGGATATAATTTGAATGATGGGTAATTCCCATTTTGTCAGTTTCGTAATAATTAACTTTGTGTAAATAAGGTTTGATAGTTTTCATAAGCATATTTTCGACAAATTTTCAGATTTTGTCAATAAAAGCAGTCAATAAAAGCAGGCGTCCTATACATAAGAAAGAAAACAGCCGGCAAACTTCATCAACCTAAACCTTTTCAAGCGATGCTTTAATTACAAGCCCGGAATGCAGTTGTATTCTTAAAGCATAGAATTTTTATAAGAGAGGTGACTAAAATGGAAACTGGTAATTCACAAATAGCCTTAGTTAAAGAAGATGACAATTCTTCCTGCATATATTTTCAGGATAAAGCTCTATCAACTTATCTATATATTAAAAATTTTGAATACATAAATCTTGAAAAAAAAGAAATTCTGAAGGAATTTATGAAAACAGTGCTTTCTGATGATGCAATCATGTCTCTAAGCGATCTTTACATTACTTATCTTAGACATACAAATCCAGAAAAAGTAGAAGAATTAAAGCACGGAGATGCTTTTGAGCTTAATGAAGTTTTTGACTCTTTTAGCAGCGATCTCCAGGAGGACGTTAATAAAAACGGAGTAGTCTTTTACCTTCAGAATAAAAAATCAGAAATAGATTACGAGGATACAAATCCCCTTAAAGAAATTATTGAAAAAAATTATATGAAGGATTTTTTTAATGGACTTAAATTCTCTTATTCTGAAAAGGTACTTTTTGTACTTGCTATGGCAAATCAAGAATGGGGATGGCTTTTTCCGGATTTTAAGGATGAAGAATATAAATCTCATCTTTTCTGCCATATCTGTGAACTCGATATCTACGATGAAATCGCTTATTCCAGAAAAATTAACAGCAAACTTATCAAACTCGGGCTTTTTTCTTCCCCATGGACAATTAACAGCTTTGTTTATTCCTATTTCAAAGATGAAAACCCGGCCTTTTCTTTTCAATATGTAAAACCTTGGCCCTGTTGCGATATTTATAACTATAAAAAAATCGCAGAGCTAAATCGTACATCTTTAGATATTATAAAAAAATTGCCTGGTTTTACCGCCATTTGCGGCGAAAGCGATTACAGAAACAAATATTTTCTGGCCGACTTCTTTCAAAATTTCAAAACCTATATTTATGAACTTACTCCTGAATATGGAGATGCAAGTAAAACTGAACTGGAGTTTTATATCTATGCTCTCTCGCTGAAACTTAAGAATCAAATTCTTTTCCTAAATAACTCCATAGTAAAAAAATTATTGAGAGAAGATTCAAAAAATCCAATTGAAAATCCCTTCCATAAAAATCAAGAATCCACCAGCATCCTGAGTAATGTAGAATGCAGGGTCATTCTTTCTATGGAAAATTTTGACCAGGAAAGCCGAAGTAAACTTCAACAGGAAGGAATAGATGTTCTATATAATATGAAATTAAAATTACCTGAAGAAAAAAACTATCTGAAAAATTTTATGTACTTTTGCTTAGAAGAAAATACTCCCTACAAATTTCTTCAGGTTATAGGAGAAGAATGCCAGAAACTTGAAATTAAACCAGAAGAATGGAAGTC
>JAILKG010000146.1 GCA_024693915.1 Treponema sp. | reverse complement strand
CTCAACAATGTACGAAATTGAACACATCGCGTGCTGAACGAATCGTTTCCAGGATATACCAAAAATAAAATGTCGTATCCGGTGTTCAGATGTGTTTTTAGTAAACGATAGACTTCACGGCTGAAACGTTTTGACAAGTTCCTCTGCACAGCGTTACCGTAGCCGCGTGGCAAAGGAAAACCAACTCTGTTTGAATCAGTGCCATTTTCCAGATAGAAAATTTTCGCACCTGAAACACTTGCCGTTTTTCCGTTTTTAAACAGGTTCTTAAATTCTACAGGATTTTTTATTCTTTCTTTGCGATTAAAAAATCCTGTTTTCAAGTCTGTTTCCATCCCTAATAGTTAAAATCAATAAGGCTTCTTTTCGTCAGATACAGAAAGTTTTGCTCTTCCCTTTGCACGGCGGCGAGCCAAAACTTTGCGTCCACCCTTTGTAGCCATACGAGCTCTGAAACCAAATTTTCTATTGCGTTTAACTTTGCTAGGCTGATAAGTTCTTAACATAAAACTATACCCCTTTTAATAAAATTCAATATATAATAATTCACTAGGAATTTCAAAAATTTATAGTACGTGAATATAACATTTATTTTCGAATTTGGTCAATCAGTTTATCAATTATAGATATGACAATTACTGTTTTGAAGCAGACTTTTCCATATTCTCAAATATTTTTTTTAAATTATCAGGCAAATCATCGGCGCCTGAATATTTTTCGTCATTTTTTTCATATTTTCTTAGAACTTTTTCTTCTTCCTGCAGTTTTTTTTCCATTTTTTTAGCTTCCTGACTATAAGCTGAATTATAATTTACATTGCTCAAAGTTGCATTACTTCCCTTTAATCTAAAAGCAAGAGAAACAATATTAAGTTCCGGCTCATACATTTTAAGGCCTTTTAAAATATACTGTTTATGAAGCTGCAACATCTGAATCCAGCCTGAATGATCTGCCTCTACAAGGAGAATATTATTTTTTAATTCCACAACTGACGAATGTTCGTATAAATTTTGTCCAAGATTTTCGTCTTCATTCCAGCTTTTTATGCTGGTTAAAATTTTTTCCCAGGATGAATTTAATTTATTAGAATCTTGAAGAGCTCTGCTTTCTATATTTTTAAAAGCCGCAGTTATCATATCTGCTGCAGAAACAATATCAGTTTTCATACCACTCTCCGTTTTTTATCTGTAAAATTTTTGTTGTATTTTTTTTATATCTTTCATAAGGTTCTCCCGGCAAAAAAGTACAAAAAAGCTGGTCGTACTCAGGAAGCATAGCTGTAAGTCTGGCTCTTTTATCTGGGTCTAATTCCAGCATAACATCATCCATCAGCAAAACCGGATTATTTCCTGTGATTCTGGTGTAATATACAGCTTGAGAAACTCTCAAAAGTAGAGCCGTAAGCCTGCATTGTCCGGTTGAAGCATTAGGAATAAAAAATTTTCCGTCTTTTATAAAAACAATTTTATCACGATGAGGCCCTGAAAGGGTAGTGCCCATTATTTTATCCTGTTCCCTTTTGTTTTTAAGATGAAAAATGATTTCATCTTTAGTTGGAAAACGGTTTCCTACTTCATCTTTTATTTCTTTCCAGGAAGGATAATAGGCAATATTTACATTTTCAATTCCAGAAATATCAAAATATAATTTTTTAAAGATTTCATTAAACTGAAAAAGAGCCATTTTTCTTTTTCTTTGAATTTCCAGACCTTTTTCCGCCAGCTGCATATCATAAATATCCAGCATATCGTATTTTTCTTCTTTCAGAATTGTATTTCGGCTTTTTAATATTTTTTTGTAATTTCTTAAATCGTCAATGTATAACGCATCATACATTGTCAGCGACTGATCTAGAAAAAAACGACGGTGCTCTGGTTCACCAGTGGCAAATTTCATATCGCTGTGACAGAAAAGAACACAAGGAATTGTATTTATAAGTTCTTTTCTGTCGTGAACCCTTTTAGAATTTTTTTCTATTATTTTTTTATTTTTATCGTAAATTACCTTTATTGTTTCAGTTTCACCATTTTCCCTACTGTAAAAAGAAGAAACTGAAAAATTATTTTAACCGTATTTAATTATCTGGGAATCAACATGTGTTCTAAATGAACTTCCATAGGATGAATAATAAAGTGCTTCAAGTAGATTACTTTTTCCCTGTCCGTTTTCA
>JAILKG010000095.1 GCA_024693915.1 Treponema sp. | reverse complement strand
GATAAAGCTTCATATGTTGAAGGGGATACAGTAGTATGTACTGCCGATGTTTCAAATGTTGATGATGATGCAGTTCTTTCTTGTGAATGGTATGTAAATAAACATAAAATTCCTAACGAAACAGAGATAACTTATGAATTTGAAGTTTCTGAAGCCGGTGATTATGATGTTTATTGTAACGTAATTGCAACAAGAAAAAATGGTATCTATATTAAGACAAATCATCATGTTGCAGATGATGCAACAATTACTGTAAGTGCTCTTGTTGCTGCAACACCAACTGTTTCTACAAGTACATCCCCTGTTAATTATGAAAAGAACGCTACTGCTTCTGCAATGGAAGTTACTGCACGCGTTACAGATGGAGGAACTCTTTCTTACCAGTGGTATAAGGCAAGTAATGCTACAGAAGCCGGAGAAGATATTAATACTGCAACTTCTTCTTCTTACACACCTGACACAAGCAAGGCTGGAATAACTTATTACTATGCAAAAGTTACAAATACAAAAACAAATGGTAGTAAATCTGTTACTGCAGTTAAAGATTCCGGAAGAATTGTTGTAAATGTAACCAGTGAAGAAACTTATGCTGCAACACCTGTAATTTCTGCTCAGCCACAGAGTAAAGATTACTATCAGGGTGATACAGCTACTGCTTTGTCTGTAACTGCAAGTGTTACATCAGAAGGTAAAGCTATTGGTGGAAATCTTTCTTATCAGTGGTATAAAGCAACATCAGCTGATGGAGTAGGAAGTGCCATCTCTAGTGCAACAAATGAAACTTACACTCCGGAAATTGCTGCAATCGGAAGCATCTGGTACTACTGTATTGTTACAAATACTGCAGAAGCAGCTGATATAAATAAGACTGCAACAAAGAAGTCTTCTTATGCAAAGATTTCTGTAACAGAGTTTGTTGCAAAGAAACCAAGTGTTTCAATTTCACCTGCTACAGTTTCTGTAAAGAGCGGAGATTCTGTAACTCTTACTGCAAGTGTTAGCGGCCAGGATGAAGGAGCTGTTCTAACATATCAGTGGAAAAAAGATGGCGAAGCTATTCAGAATGCAACAAGTTCAACTTACACCTTTAATGCACCATCTGTAACAGAAGAAACAAACTTCAATTATTCATGTGTAGTTACAAGCAGAGTTACAAAATACAATGCAACGGCCACAGCAACAGGTGATAAGACTGTAAATGTTACAGTTGCTCCTGCAACTGGTTCAATCAGCATTGACTTTAATTAATTGATTTTTACCAAATCTTAAGGAAGGAAAAGGAATTTCTGCTTTCTGTTATAAATTACAGGGGCAGAAATTCTTTTAATCCTGAAAGGGAGTAAAGCTTCTTTTTTTAATGGGAAGAAAAAAGGAGTTGCTCCCGGCCTTAAGTTTTTTTTGTTTTTATTAAAAGGTATTTTTTATGAAAAAAATAAGGAAAATAATTTCAGTTCTGGCAACTTTTGCTTTTATTGCATCTATTGCCGGCTGTTCCCTTTCTCTTTCTGAAAATGAGGGAGGAAAGAAAAAAATAGAATACGGTTCCATAACTATAAAGGGCGGAAATTCTGAAGGGGATTCACGAGCGCTTGATGTGAGCACAATTACCAGCGCTACCGTAACTGTAAGCGGTTATGGAATGACTGATATCACTAAAACAAATGTAAGTATTGCAGCTGGTCAGGGAAATGCCACAATTGAAAATATTCCGACCGGTTCAAACCGCGTTGTAACAGTAGAAAGCAATGTGTCCGGGGCTACAATCAGAGCTGTTTGTGATGTAAATTCCGGTGAAAACCCGGTTAGTGTAAACTGGTCTACAACTGCTGTAGGAAATGTTTTTTATTCACTTATAAAATCGGGAAGAGATGTTTCTGAAATTGCAAAAACTGCATTTAATTCTGCAATTGACGGTACTGTTCATGCAAGCCTGATAGATGCTGCCACAATCGCTTCTGATTATCCAAGCCTTAAAGCTGCATCCGCTTATGTCAGCGACTACGGAACAGTAAGCGTAACCACAAGTGCTGCGGCAGGTTATTCTGTTCAGATTACAGATATCGCTTCTGAAAAGAAAAGTATCAGTGGAGCAAGCGATTCCTTTGAGCTTAAGGCCTATCCTGGAAGCTGGAAAGCCTGGGTTTTGGATGCAGAAGGCAACAAGGTAGCAGAAAAAGATATCACCGTAGTTGCCGGCGAAACCAGCACTGTGGATGTGAAGTATAGTGCTGGTAGTAATGTCACTGGAAAAATTGTTGTTCATGTGCCTTCATCTTTAGGCTATAAGAATATTTGGGCATGGGCTACTTCAGGTTCTACTAATTACACTGGTGGTAATTGGCCTGGAAAAGAAATGACATTAAATGGCTCAAATTATGATTACACAATTGAACAGACTGCTTGTAAAATAATATTTAATAATAATGGTGGTTCAAATGTTGGTACAAACCAGACGAACGACCTTTGGATTACTGAAGGTGAATGGAATTATATTGGAGGAAAAGCCGGAACAGAAGATACTACAGGAAGCAGTGTTGCTTCTAACTTTGAAGAAGTTCCTTCTGAACCTGGAATTACCCTCACCGTAAACAGTGCCACCCCACATGGCGAGGCTGTAAAGATTTATGTTTCAAGTACAAGCGGAGCACCTACAATCTGGGCATGGACTTCAACGTATCCAAATATTACTACAGCTGCAGGTTATCCAGGTCCAACAATGGTTGCAGCAACAGATTTGAATGATAATACTGGCTGGTATGTTGCAGAAATGGATACCGATAAGATTGATACAAATAATACAGAGTCAATATCCTTTATCCTAAACTCTGGTAGCAACATTGTATCTACCAAAACCACTACCTTCTGGTACGATGCCGCAGGTATCTGTGGTGCTGCCGGAACTTATTATGATTCAGATCCGACTACAGTTCCAGAACCTGTTCTTCCGACTGTAAAGATTAGACCTGCAAATGGAAACGAAATCCCTGTTAATGGCTCTATTCAAGTTACACTTACAGATGGAAATGATACAATTTCTTCTGCCAGTGTTACTTTGAGCGGAGATGTTTCCAGAACTTATACATATTCAGATTTTAATGGAAATAGTCTTTCTTTAAGTATTTCTTCTCTTGGCCTTTCTGTAGGTGATTCTGTAACAGTTTCTGCAAGTGTTACTAATTCTGTTGGAAGTGCAAGCGATTCTTCCAGCCTTACAGTAAAAGAAGAAGCTCAGGAAGACCCATTTACCTGGGATAATGCAAATGTTTACTTTGTAATTCAGGATCGTTTCTACGATGGAGATTCAAGTAATAATAACAGCTACGGCCGAATGTCAACTGATGAACTTGGAAAGAATATCGGTACATTCCATGGAGGAGACATAAAAGGTCTTACCCAGAAACTTGATTATCTGAACGATTTGGGTGTAAATGCTGTGTGGATTACAGCTCCTTATGAACAGGCTCATGGCTGGTGCGGTGGTGGAAGTAATGGAGATTTTGCACATTATGCTTATCATGGATATTATCCGCTGGACTATACCATGATTGATAAGAATATGGGTACTGTAGAAGAATTCCGTACTTTTGTTACTGAATGTCATAGACGAGGAATCCGAGTTGTAATGGATGTCGTAATGAATCATACAGGATACCTTACCCTGCAGGATTGTCAGGATTATAATCTTGATATTTTCACGGCTTCCTATACCGGCGGAAAATCAACAGATATGGGATTTAAGATTGGAAATGATGGTGATAACTACCATGCACATCACAGTAAAATCGATTATGATGGTCATAACAGCGGCTGGGCAAACTGGTGGGGCAACTCTTGGGTTCGTGCCGGAGTTCCGGGATATACTGCCGGCGGCAATGACGATCTGACAAAGAACCTTGATAACCTGCCTGATGTTAAGTCAGAGAATACAACTGCCCAGACAGTTGCTCCAATCTTGGCAACAAAGTGGGCACAAGAAACAAGCGGCTATGACAACTGGATTATTCCTGCTGCTCAGTCTCTTAGATCTACAAGTGCAACAAATGCACCTGTTGTCTGGATAGAAAAATGGCTTGCTGCATGGGTAGAAGAATTCGGTATTGATGGCTTCCGATGCGATACTGCAAAACATGTTGATAAGTATCGATGGGGCGAACTCAAAAATCTTTGTAAGACAGCTCTTGCTGCATGGAGACAATCTAATCGTGCAGATCAGTATGCAAAAGACTGGGATGAAGATTTCTGGATGACAGGTGAGTGTTTCGGCTGGGGCTATGGTGGAGATTCTTCATGGTTTAGCAATGGTTTCGACACAATGATAGACTTTAGTGCTAATGGCGGTAGTTTTGGTAGTCTCCCACAGTGGAGCAACAGAACAGGCAATCGACAGGGATTGCTTTACATTTCAAGTCATGACACCAGTCTTGGTCGTGGTTCTAACCAGAAAGAAATAGGAACACAATTTGTTCTTATGCCTGGTCCAATCCAGATTTTCTATGGTGATGAGACTTGTCGTGCATTCGGAGATACAGGAAGTGATCCGACACAGGGAACACGATCTGATTTCAATTGGGATGCTGCTAACGGCGACTGTGCTAAACATTGGGCTAAGCTCGGAACATTCCGAAAGTTCAATCCAGCAGTTGGTGCAGGTTCAATAAGTGGAAACACAAGAACTTATGAAGATAATCAGGTTGTTATCAGCGTAGATGGAACTAGTGTATCAGTTCCTTATGCTAACGGTACAACCGTTTACAACTGGTACGACGGAGCAAGCGCTATTGTTTCTGACGGAAGCGTAACTTTTGCGGGTGGTTCAATGACTCAGCCAATTCTTGTAAGTGACAAAAATCCTGCCACATATGGCATTACTTTCTAGAAGCCTCCGGGGTTTTTAAGGGGGAGCGCTTTACAGGGCTTTTGCGGCTATGAAATAGCCGCGCCTTAAAAAGAAAATTGCGCTACCCCTTAGGAGATGGGGGTGTGGCGAAGACTGGAAGAAGATGGAGCTTGAGGCCGCTCATTTTGAGTGGCCGAGAGTGGAATCTTTCCAGGCTGAGCCCAGGGGGCAGACCTGCCCCCTTTTTTTATTGAGCTTTTATTGGTAACTTTCAAAACAGCGGAGGCAAAGCTTTATGAGTGCGTTTTACTTGTCTCGGCGTATTCTTAATATTGTTTTTACGAAAAAATTATGAAAATTAAAGATTTATTTTTATTTGCAGGAGCTTTTCTTGCTTTTATTCTTTCTTCCTGTTCATTGAACTTTTCTGGAGGGGACGAGAAAAAGGCTGAAGGAAAATACGGCTCCCTTACAATAAAGAACAGCTCTCTTTCAAGGGCTCTGGATGTGTCGGCAATTTCTTATGCCGATATAAAAGTTTTTGTGGGAGATGAAAAGATTTCTTGTAATAATGTAGAAATTAAGGGCGGTTCGGGAAGTTTTGAAATTGAAAATATTCCCACTGGAAAAAATAGAATTGTTCAGGTTCAGGCTTTTGATTCCCAGGGAGAGGAACTTTTTGGCGGCGTGATTCGTACTGTTACGGATATCACTTGCGGAAATAATTCCTGTTTTGTAAACCGCTATTCTACTAGCCTTGGAAATGTTTTTTACTATTTATTGCAGTTAGACTTTCCTGTTAACACTATTTCTGAGGAAGAGAAAACTGCTATAAGCCAGGCAATTGATTCTGCTTTCACTTTTGAAAAAATCAATTCTCAGCAGATTGCCCGGGATTTTATGGATGAGGGAATTTCTGGTCTTAAGGAAAAAGAGCAGTATGTGCTGGGGGAATCTCTTTCTGATAAAATTATTCTTCATGCAAAGGGGTATCAGTATCTCTGGTACTGGGAAACTGGAGAGGGTGGCTTACTTTTAAAGATGGATGAGGATGAAGAGAAGGGGAGCGGCTGGTACACTGCAAGCCTGGATTATTCTTCGATTAATCTGCTTTTTAAGACAAAAGCTGACTGGTCTGGGTCGCAGACTGACGATTTATCCCGCTCTGCCGGCAACTGGTACTACGAAAATGGCAGCTGGACAGGCTCTTCTTCTGCTGATACAAAGGCTCCTCTGGTAAGCTGGCTTAAGTGTGCTGGTGTAGACGAAAATGGAAATGCAGCTGGCACTGTATCTGGAGATGTGTCTGGCGATGTGGAACTTTTTGCTTTTTCCCGGGATGAGGGTGGAATTTCAAAACTAGAATATTATGCGGGAAGTACATTGATTGGGCAGAATGACGGAACGGTTTCTTTTGTCTGGGACAGCACTTTGTTTGAAAATGATACTTATTCTATAAAAGCGGTGGCTTACGATAATTCGGGTAACTGTGGGGAAACAGAGTCAATTTCTGTGAGGCTTGTAAATGTGGTGGCTTTAAAAGCTGTGATTTCCAGCGGCAGTGCTGCCATGGCCGGTCGTGAAAAAACTTTTGACGGCTCTGCATCTAAGGGGGATGTCCTTTCCTGGAACTGGACTTTTGGTGACGGAAGCCAGGCTGAAGGTTCAAGTGTTAAGCACACCTATTCTGAGGCGGGAAAATATACTGTAACTCTTACTGTTACCGGCCGGGATGGAGAAAGAAACTCTGTAAGTCAGACTGTAAATGTTTCTGAATATTCTGATTTTGTTCATCGGGATTTTAGAGATGAAAGTGTTTACTTTATGATGACTGACCGCTTTGCCGATGGAGATAAGACTAACAATAATATCTGGGGTGACGAATATCTTCCTTGTGGAGAAAGCCAGCTTTACGATTACAGTGAAGATAAGTGCGGAGTTTTAAGCTATTATCACGGTGGTGATTTTAAGGGAATTATTGACAACCTTGATTACATTGCTGACATGGGCTTTACGGCTATCTGGATTACACCTAGCGTAAAGCAGCCGGAGGGACGATATTATTACGACGGTTCAAACGGAGGAGACGCTTATCAGGCAAGTGCTTTCCACGGTTACTGGGGCTATGATTTTGACAAAATTGATCCTCATCTTCATTCCGGCGGTAAGAACAGTGATGGATGGGCAGAATACAAGGAGTTTATTGATGCCTGTCACGCAAAGGGAATCAGGGTAATGCAGGATATTGTAATAAACCATGGAAATCATACGGCTGCTACCGCTCCTACAAAGTGGGCAGACTTTTCTGTTCAGACAATTATGGACGGAAAAAGCTGGGCATGGCAGACTTTAGATCCTTACTATGAGGCTGTTCCTGAAGGTTCTACACCAAGTAAAAACGGCTTTTATTCCTATTACGGCTTTGGTCAGTGTGCAGATTTAATTGATTTTGGTCATCTTGGACAGGACGGAAAGGACAGCCGCCATCACATTATAAATGCATATAAAAAGTTTATAGATGCTGGTGTTGATGCCTTTAGAATTGACACAATGGCCTATATTCCAAATGAATTTGCAGGTGAGTTTGCAGATGCAATGTACAATTATGCAAAAGAAAAAGGAAACGATTATTTTTACATGATTGGTGAAGCCTGGTGCGGACGCTATGACGCTGTTGCCCGCCATGCTTCTGATAAAACTGATTCTTTGCATATGCTTGATATGCACTTGAGCTGTCTGGATTATCCTGGTCAGATGCAGCCGGTCTTTAAGGACGGAAGTGCAATAGGTGCAATTTATAACAATGTAATTGCTCAGGGTGACAGGCAGTTTGACTGTATGACTGCAGAAGAGTATACAAAAACTGCAATGTTTGTTGATAATCATGACTGCTACCGTTGTGAAGGAATGTTCAGTGAGGCAGGTTATAAAAATGCTTTGAATTATATTTATCTTTTCCGGGGAGTTCCAATTGTTTATTACGGAACTGAAGCCATGTATTCCTGGAGCGGAACTCATCCAAGCACAAATAAAGACGATGTTGTTTCCAGGTGGATGCTGGGTGAAAGGGGAATTAATTATGTAAAGCAGAACAAGCCTTCAACGTACAAGCATCTAAAAGTTTTGAATCAGCTCTACCATTCAAGCGAATGCATTAGAAAGGGCGAGCAGGAAAATGTTAGCATAAATACAATTCCGGCTGCCTTTACAAGAACTTATAAAGGAAAAACAGCTGCTGTTCTTTTGAATCATCAGAGCTCTGCTGGAAGTTACAGCTTTACAGGCTTACCTGCAGGAAAATATACTCTTTATACAAGCGATGGAAGCGGCGTGCTTAACAGTCAGGAACTTTCTATAAGCGGCACTTATAGTCTGAGTGCTCCTGCAAATGGTTTTGCAGTTTTGGATCCTAAATAAACTTGTAAAAAACAATTTAGTGCGCGCCTATGGAGCAGTTGCCGCTTGCGGCAAGGCGAGCGGAAGCGAGACCGAGCGTGAGCGGGCTGCGGAACAGGCGTAGGTGAAGAGGTTCGCACCCGGAAATATATTAGATTTATTCTGGGGCAGCCTTTTTTTTACGAAATTACTTGTGACCATGTTTCTTACATGCCGGAGCCTGGCAACTTGCCCTTAAATAGACTAGGCTGGATGGTCCGTTGATTTTTTCTTGACAAGTTCAACTTATTAATGGAAAATACTGTAAATATGCAAGGAACTGTTCTAGCTGGTACTAACAATTATTTTGAAATTGAATGTGATGACGGTGTGGTGCGCACCTGCTCGATAAAAGGCAAAGTTTTAAAATCTGAAAAGGAATATTACAATCCTCTTGCGCCTGGCGACATTGTTGAAATAGAAAAGGATTCCATTGATGAAGATAAGGGGCAGATTATTTCTCTGGTTCCCAGAAAGAATGAATTTGTGCGATGGAATGTAAAGGGACGTTGTCCCCAGCTTCTGGCGGCCAATGTGGACTACATGGTACTTGTGACCACGCCTACAGAGCCGCCTTTCCGTCCCCGCTTTGTGGACAGGGAACTGGCTCAGGCGGAGCTTCTGGGACTGACTCCTGTAATAGTTCTTAATAAATATGATTTAATAGAAGAAAGTGATCTGGATGTGGAAAACCAGCTTTCTATCTGGGAAGAACTGGGCTACAAGGTTCTTAGAATTTCTGCTAAAACCGGTGAGGGAATTATTGAGTTTGCAGAATTGCTGGAAAATCACCTTAGCGCCTTTGTGGGCCAGAGCGGTGTGGGTAAGTCCAGTCTTGTAAACGTTCTGGATGATTCCTGTGTTTTAAAAACCGGAAGTCTTTCCAAAAAGTACGGAAGGGGAAACCACACTACTACAAAGGGAACTTTGAATCGAATTGAATTGAATACTTCTTTAACAGGGGGAGTGAAGGGGCGCATTGCTTCCATTATCGATACTCCTGGTATCCGCCGTTTTGTGCTTGATGGTATTGAAGCGGATGACCTGGCCCTGTATTTCAGGGAGTTCAAGCCTCTTATTGGCCAGTGTTCTTTTGGAATGAGCTGCAGCCACACTCACGAAGCGGGATGTAAAATTCTTGAAGCGGTTCAGGCCGGCGTTATTACGGAAGAAAGATACGATTCCTGGCTTAGAATCAGAAATCAGATAAAAGACGGCACCTGGGCGGATTGATTCTGTTCGGACTTGAAGAAGCTGGAAAAATTAGAGCGCTGAAAGTGTTTTGTTTGCCCATATAAAGCAGCCGATTTCCATAAGGGTCAGCATTATAAGGTAAACCCGAAGACAGAGTTTTGAGTTTGGATCTTTTGGCCGGATATCTTTAAAAGAAAATTCCGGAACTTCTTTAAGGCAAACCAGAATAATTACTGCATAAATTAACTGCATTACAATAGAAGTTACCAGAATGAACTGCATTTCGCTTTCAAGGCCGGTAATAAGCTGCAAACTTGTATAGAGGGCCAGCATTACAACTGAGTAAATCTGGCAGTTCCATACTGACTGGGTGTAGCCGTTTTTGCCTGCAAAAATTGCCGCAGTGCCTGTTGCAAAAAGGGAAAACAAAAACTGGCTTGTGTATAAAAGGGAGCTGATGATAAAAAAGAAACTCCATTTTTTTTCACCCTTATCCATTATGTAGGCAAATGTAGAAAAATTAACCTGAAGAACTTCTACCACAAAAATCAGGGTGACAATAAAAAAGATGATTCCGGAAAGGCGGAGAACTAGAGAGGTCATTTTTTTTAAGGGATTGTTCTGATTTTCTTCTTTATTTTTTTCCATTTTTTTAAACCTTGAGTTAGTTCTCTGCCGGGAAGAACTGTGCCTGGCAAAAAGTTTGCTTTACCGAAAGTTTGACTTTGCCAGTCGAAAGTTTTATTTGCCAGTAGTCTGGCAGAACCTGACCGGGCTCATTTTTGCTCCGGCTTATTTAATTATATTAGTCGTCGATTTCCGGAATTCGCCTTTTAAGTTCTGTCATGAACTGTTCTCCGGAAACACCCTGGCGCAGACAGGCAAAAAGACAGTTGTCTCCTGCTACCGTTCCCAAAAGTTCGTCCATGTTAAGGTTGTCTAGGGCGCTGGAAACTGTGTTTGCGTGTCCCGGGAATGTTTTAATTACAACTATATTTCCGCTCCAGTCAATACTTACATATCCCCGTAAAAAATCCTGGATGTAAATCTGTTCTGATTCCTGTCTTTCTTCTTCACCTGGCAGGGAGTAGACATAACCTGAACTGCCGTCAGAAACTTTTCCTACTTTCAGAAGTTTTAAGTCTCTGGAAAGAGTGGCCTGAGTTACTTCATAGCCTTCTTTTTCAAGATAGGCCAGAAGAGCGTCCTGACTTTCTATTCTATAGTTTTTGATGAGTTTTCGAATGGTTTTTAGACGGGTAAGCCTTTCTTTCACAGGAACCTTCTTATTTTAAGGAAACGAAATAACCGAATCCTATAGTTGAATAAATATACTATAAATATAAATAATTATTCATATTTTTTCAAGCAGAGAAAGGACTTGATTGTGGCGGGCTTTTGATGAGGTGGCTGTGAAAAATTACAGCTTGTGGCGGATTTTATTGCGATGGACTTGATTGCGGTGGCAAGAAAGAGTCCTGTTGGCGGCGGGATTGGTTGATGCGGCTTGATGTGGCTTGCTTACGGCGGCCAGGAAAGCTGCATAAAATAGTTCCTCTGCCACAAATAGCGTCTAGCGCAATATTGTGCGTTTTTTGAACCGAGGCACGAAGACCTTAACATTTTTTTTCACAGCTTCTTTATAATGCCTTTGCCCTGAATTGGTGATACCCTGAATTGGTGATACCTGAATTGGTGATATTGAAAGCCCCTAAAAAATGTGATATTCTATAATATGAAAGAATGACGGCGTTTTTCATAAGGAAATGACTGATTTTGTCAGAAAAAGATTCCCTTCTTGACTTTCGTTTTCCATTCTAAATCATTTTTCTATATATTTATAGGAGCAAAACATGACTTACACTGCAGAAGTGGAACATATGTGTCCTTTGGCTAAGGGTGCATATCACGGACCTGCACCAATTCCTGAAGAAGGTGAATGGGTAAAGGTAAAGAAAATTGAAGATGTATCTGGATTCACACACGGTATCGGCTGGTGTGCACCACAGCAGGGTGCCTGCAAGCTTTCTTTGAACGTTAAAGATGGTATCATCGAAGAAGCTCTTGTTGAAACAATCGGTTGTTCTGGTATGACTCACTCAGCTGCTATGGCCAGTGAAATTCTTATCGGAAAAACTTTGCTTGAAGCATTGAATACTGACCTTGTTTGTGATGCAATTAACACTGCTATGCGCGAACTTTTCATGCAGATTGTATACGGTCGTACTCAGTCTGCTTACTCTAAAGACGGTCTTAAAGTAGGTGCTTCTCTTGAAGACCTTGGAAAGAACCTTAGAAGCCAGGTTGGAACTATGTTCGCAACCCGCAAAACTGGTCCTCGCTACCTTGAAATGACTGAAGGTTACGTTGAAACTTGTGCAATCGATAAAGACAACCAGATTATCGGTTACAACTGTATCAACTTTGGTAAATTGATGGATGCCCTCAAGGCTGGAAAACCAGCTCAGGAAGCTATCGAAGGTGCTCGCACACACTATGGTCGTGTAACAGCTGATCAGGGTATGGTAAAACTTATCGACCCACGTAAAGAATAGGTCCCAGGAGGAATATAGAAATGGCAACTTTATTTGAAGATTTTGAAGGCCGCATTCCTCAGGTGAATAAGGCTCTTAAAGAATATGGTTTTAAAGAAGGTGAGGCTGGTTTGAACGAAGCTCGCGACCTTTGCAAGGCTCGTGGTTTCGATCCATACGAAATCTGTCAGTCTACACAGCAGATTTGTTTCGAGGATGCTAAATGGGCATACGTACTCGGATCTGCAATCGCAATCAAGGAAGCAGAAAAAACTGGTGACAAAACTGGTTCTACAGCTGCTGCTAACATCGGTAAGGGACTTCAGGCTTTCTGTCTGCCAGGTTCTGTAGCTGATGACCGCAAAGTAGGTCTTGGACACGGAAACCTTGGTGCTCGTCTTCTTTCTGAAGAAACACAGTGCTTTGCATTCCTTGCAGGACACGAATCTTTTGCTGCTGCTGAAGGTGCTATCAAAATCGCTGCTAACGCTAACAAAGTTCGCAAGAACAAGCTCCGCGTTATCCTGAACGGTCTTGGAAAAGACGCTGCTCAGATCATCAGCCGCATTAACGGATTTACATACGTTCAGACAGAATTCGATTATTTCAATGGACAGGGAACTGACAAGGCTCTCAAAGTTGTAAAAGAAATCCCTTATGGTTCAAACCCTGACCGTCTTATCGTAAAGTGCTACGGTGCTGACGATGTTCGCGAAGGTGTTGCAATCATGTGGCACGAAGATGTTGATGTTTCTATCACTGGAAACTCAACAAACCCAACTCGCTTCCAGCACCCTGTTGCAGGTACTTACAAGAAGGAAAGACTTCTTGCAGGTAAAAAATACTTCTCTGTAGCTTCTGGTGGTGGTACAGGTCGTACACTTCACCCGGACAACATGGCTGCAGGTCCAGCTTCTTACGGATTTACTGATACTTTGGGTCGTATGCACTCAGACGCTCAGTTCGCAGGATCTTCATCAGTTCCAGCACACGTAGAAATGATGGGCTTCATGGGAATGGGAAACAACCCAATGGTTGGTTGTACCGTTGCTTGTGCAGTAGCCGTTGCTGGTTCATTCTAGTTTAATACTTTGGCTGTATTGTTGTTTGTTCAGTAAAAAGATGAGCAACGGTACAACCTTAGGCGCCCGATAAATCGGGCGAGCCGGTTAGTATTATAGGCATGCACCGTAGCCTGTGCTGTTGCTGTAGCTGGTTCATTCTAATTGAACACCACGGTGGTTGAGCTTGTCGACCGAAGGCGCGAAGCAACCACCATATAAGAGG
>JAILKG010000039.1 GCA_024693915.1 Treponema sp. | reverse complement strand
TTCTGTCCGCATAAACGATGTGGAGCGGGATAACGTCCACATTTTTGTTCATCCTTCCAATAATCATAGCACCTTAATAAGCAATTTTCCGAAGGAACAAAAAAATCAGATTTTAGATTTGTTACAAAAATATATGTTGTAAGAAAAAGGGAAGAAAGTTTTTCGATGTAGTTATTTTTAATGAAAAAAACGATAATTTGTGTTATATTATAGTTGAGAGGTGAGACTATGGTTGCAGTAAAAGCATATTACAATGGGACAGCCTTTATACCGCTTGACAAGAGAGTCTTTAAGGTAAACCAGCAGGCTATGATTGTAGTGTCTGATGAAGAGACTTTAAAAACTGAAAAGAAAAGTTGCAGAGGTATTGCCTCTCAGTATGCAAATCCTTCTTTAATTTCTAGAGAACAGGAAGTTGCTGCAAATGCATTCTCTGAGGGTTCTGTATGACTCTTATAGATGCAAATGTTATTCTCCGATTTTTGATGAAGTAGAGATTGATAATAAAGATATAGTTCTTCAGGCATTAAAAACGTTTGCAGAAACAAAATTTGATTTTGTAGACAGTCTTTTAATTGCACGGAAAGAGTTGAAATTCGAAGTAATTTTTACTTTTGATAAAAAACTGGCAAACAGGTTAAAGTCTTTGGATAATAAGTGAATCTAAATGCAGTTGCAAATCTATGTGTTGTAGTGTTTTTCTTTACTTCCTCTCAATATCCTGAAAACTTAAATCCATGGTGTGGACAGTGCCTGCAAATTCAACCCGGATTTTAGCCCGCTGCTTTCGTTTATCCACCTTGATGATGCTGCCTTCAAGCCCCTTAAGCGGCCCTTCCATAACCACAATTCGCTGATTTTCGTCAAACCTGACAAGGGAAGAGCCGATTTTTGGACCCAGCCCCATAAAGTGCCGGACAATCTCCAGGTCGTTTCCGGAAAGGGGAGTGATGTCCGTGTTGCTGTTCAGAAAATGGTAGAAATAAGACACCGTTTTCAGCTCCTGAAGGGTTTCCGGGGCAATCTCTGAAGAAGTTTTTACAATAATATATGAAGGAAAAACGGGCTGCAGCTCCTTTAATTTTTCTCCGGCCCGCTGGATATAAAGCTCCCTGGTAAGAAAGGTAAAGTTGTACTGCTGAGCCAGATGGGGGTGAAACTTATTGATGTTTTCAAGAAAAGCCTTTTCGTGTCCCGTGGCAACCTGGGCGATGTAGTAGTTCATTATGGTTGATTATAACTGTTTTTGGCAGCAGTTTCTATGTTTGCTTTTTATTTCAGTTTTTTTCTTGACGTTGAAGAAAAAGTAAATTATATTTTACGTGTGGGAAAGCTCCGTCCCTTAACTGGAGAATGTAAATTGGGGAAGCTCCGCCCCTTAACTGGAGAATGTAAATGGCGGCTGTAACAGGTCGCCTTTTTTGTTTGGGAGATAAGAATGTCCTATAAGTTTGTGCTTATTACTGATGAATATATTGATTATTTAAGAAAGACAGAGCCGAGAGTAATGTCTAATAAAGCTGGAGAAAGAATTTACCATAGAAAATATCTTGGAATTATTGAAGAACTTAATGGACACAAATATTTTATTCCACTTTCCTCTCCAAAGCCAAAGGATTATGCAAAAAACGGAAAACCAAAAATTGATACGCTAGTTACGATTTACATAAAAGATTCAAAAAGACTTTATGGTACATTGCGATTTAACAATATGATTCCTGTTCCAGACTCTGAAATTGTAAAATACGATTTGAATGACGAAGGTGACTTAAAATATAAACTTATTGTTTATAATGAACTTTATTTCGTTCGTCAAAATTGTGAAAAAATTGAGCGCACTGCAAAAAATCTATATGAAGCAAAGAGAAATCAACAAAATGAACCGGAAGGTAAAAAGCCTTTGCTTGAAATTACTCTTGATTTTAATACTCTTGAAAAGCTTTGCGATGATTACAAAAAGAAATAACATTTTGATTTATAGGTCAGTTTTCATCGTACTCCTTTCATTACCTCCCCACACTTTCCATATTTCGATGTTTTGATAACACAATTATTTTTAATGAAAAAACGATAATTTGTGTTATATCGTGGTTGAAAGGTGAGGTTATGGAGGCAGTAAAAGCATTTTTCATAAATAAATTTAATTTCTTTACTTCCTCTCAATATCCTGAAAACTTAAATCCATGGTGTGGGCGGTGCCTGCAAACTCGACCCTGATTTTAGCCCGCTGCTTGCGTTTATCCACCTTGATGATGCTGCCTTCAAGTCCCTTAAGGGGCCCTTCCATAACCACAATTCGCTGATTTTCGTCAAACCTGACAAGGGAAGAGCCGATTT
>JAILKG010000034.1 GCA_024693915.1 Treponema sp. | reverse complement strand
TTACCAAAAGTTTTTTTGATACATTTTTTCATTTTTAACCTCTTTTTTTTTCTCTCCGATTTTTGATTTTTTTACACAAAGAGGCGCCGTCTTTTATGTAAAAAAAGGGAAAAACCGCCGACTGGCAGCTATTATCACTTCTGGCCGTCAGGCGGGCTTTCCTTGTGTTTTCATCTAGCCGATATTGATTTTTTCTATGGAAGGACGCGGTCGATGCATAAATGAAACCGTCTTATAGAAAAAATCTTTTCTGTCTGGACCAGATGTTTCTGTAAGGTTTTTCTCCTTTTCAGAAAAATTATCACAAAAAGAGACAGTCCAGTTTTTACCGGTCAGACTGGACCATTCCTTTTCATTTTCCATTTTATAAAACTGCCAGGAGTGGGGAAGGCCTGTATTATAAAAAATGTGTACTTCTTTTTTTGAAACCCTCTGCATTTCTACAAGGGCGCCACAGGGTTCTACAACTGTTTCCCAGGCTCCGCAAACAATAAGACAGTCGAATTCTTCATCGTCAAAAGGTAGGCATTCCGGGCGCACGGTGATGCCCCATTCACCTTCATTCAAAACCGAAAAAACTTCTACATTGTTAGAGATATAATTTCTTTCCGGCTGATAGGCGCCAGTTAAAATGAGTATTCTTTTTCCAGTATTTTCGAGAAAGGTGGGAATCAAATCTCCTGCATTTTTTAATGCTTCTTCCCTGCTTATTTGATTATTACTTTTCAATTGATTCCAGACAAAGGAGAAGACGGCATTTTCCAGCACTTTTTTTTCAATTTCAGCACAATGAAGTTTTTCTACATCGCTGGATTTTCTGTAGGCTTCAAGAATTGCTCTTTCTTCAGCTCTATAGGCGCTATTCATCTGACTTATTCTTCCTTTTATCAGCTGTCGGTAAAAATACAGGTGGGCAAAAACGCTCCTTTTCCAGGACCAGCGGGAGGCGCTTCTGAGGGCATTTTCCCGAATTAATTTATAACTTTCAAAGTTTATTACTGCATCTTCAAGAGAATCTGTGATTCCCCTTTGGGTAAGTGGCAGTTCCAGACAGTTGTAGCCGAATTCTGCGTACATATCCATTCCCAGACCTTTTGGAAGAAGAACCAGACAGCCTGCCGCCATGGCTTCCAGGGCGGTAAAACCAAAATCTTCATAGCGGCTGGGAATGACAAGGATATCCGCCTGTCTGTAGGCCTGGAAGACTTCCTGGTCGTTAAGAAACTTAATGTTGTCAAAAAGAGATAAATCCAGAGCCGGGTTCAGGTGCCCTTTTCCGTAAAGATTGTATTCCAGATTGTGCTTCTGCTTAAAAACAGAACCAAGGGCATTTACAGCAAATATAAAATCGTTTACTCCCTTCTGAAGGTTTTCAAAGCGGCCAAAAAAGCAGACTGAAATTTTATTCTTTTCTTCCTGACTTTTTATGAAAGAAAAGCCATTTTTTTTAGTTAAAAGGGATTTTCTTTCTTTTTTATTTTCTTTTTCCTGTGGAAGGGGACAAAAATTTTCAAAACGCACTCCCAGAGGAAGGACAAGAGGAGAAGAAAGGCCTCCCGTTAATTTTTCAACTTTCCTGGCTGCAAAATCGGAATAGACAGCCAGTAGGGCGCTGTTTTCTAAGGCGCATCGTTCAGCTTTTACATCCTGAAAGAAAATATCATCGATAATTCCAGGCCGGCTTATATTTGCGTACTTAAGCCGGGAAGAGTAGAAGACATTTTTATCAAAGCGAAAGGGCAGAAAAGACTGGCTGTCGCTGCAGTGGATTATGTCCGGGCAAAAAGAACGGATGATTGGGTCTGCTTTTGCCCTGAGGGAGGCTGAGCTTTCAAGAATTCTTGCATCCGCTGAAAAGGCGTCAAAAACAAAAGATGGAGTAATAACAAAATCTACAATTCCGTCAGCCAGGGGAGGGGGAGTTCGTTTAAAATGGAAGTAAATGCATTTTACATCTGCATATTTTTTTAGTTCTCTGACATATTCTCTTACAAATGTGCTTTGTCCGCTACAAAAATTTGAAGGATGCTCAGAAGTAACAAAGAGTATTTTCATTATAAAACCTCGTTTTTGCCGGATGTAGGAAAGTTTGCCACATTTTTTCCGGCCTCATATATATATTTGGGGAG
>JAILKG010000309.1 GCA_024693915.1 Treponema sp. | reverse complement strand
GAAAAAGAAAAAATTAAAGAAAAAATAAAAAAGAACTTTCGAATTCGCATACTTTTAATTTTAATTATTTGTTCAATGAATTACAAGATAGGGAATATTTGAATTGAAGAAGAAAAAAAAAGATATTATAATTTTACATCTTATGAAGAAGGAAGAAAAAGAGCTTTTATTTGACCTTTTAAAAAAGGCATCTGGAAACATAAACGGTTTTACAACTCATTTTTTTACAAAAAAACCGCTTTTCACAGACGATAATGAAGATGAAATAAAAAATTCAGCAGCTACGGCAATAGAAAACCAGCTTAAGCCGGAAGTAAAAACTGAAAATCTGAACAAGTCTCAAGCCACTGGAGAAAACATGATTTCTGCAGAAAACAATATTTCTGCAGGCCCTCTCCTTTCTTCAGAAGAACATTTTTCTTCACAAAACAGCCTTTCCTCTCCTTCTGAAAAAGAAAGCTTTATTGAATCTTCAGAAACATTTTCAGAAATCTTTCAAAAACAGAAGCTTTCTGAAATTTCTTCCAAGATTCAGCGCTGTTCAAACTGTCAATTGAGTTCAACCAGGAAAAACTCAGTTCCTGGGGAAGGTGTCTCAAATCCATATGTTCTTGTAATTGGAGAAGCTCCGGGAGAGGAAGAGGATTTAAGCGGACGTCCATTTGTAGGAAAGGCTGGAGAACTTCTGGATAAAATGCTTGGAGCAATCGGCCTTTCAAGAAATGCAAACACTTTTATAGCCAATACTGTAAAATGCAGACCACCAAAAAACAGGGATCCTCAGGCAGAAGAAATGAAAGCCTGCAGAGCCTTCCTGGACGCACAGATTTCAATCCTTAAACCAAAATATATTCTTCTTTTAGGAAAGGTTTCTGTAAGGGATATTTTTGGTCTTCAGGATGAATTTTCTCTTTCAACTTACAGACAGAAGATACTTGAGTATTTTAAAATCCCTGTAATCGTAACCTATCATCCAAGTGCACTTTTAAGAAATCCAGAATACAAAAAACCGGCCTGGGAAGATTTAAAACTTTTGGGAAGCCTTTTAAAAAAGAATTATCCGGAATATTCTGAAGGCTTGAGGTAAAATATTGAAATACCTTGAGATAGCATTAAAAACTCCTGTAAATTCACTATTCACTTATTCATGGGACGAAAATTCTGCTTCTGATAAAGAAATTCCTCCTTCCAGAGGAAAAAGATGTGATGTGCGCTTTGGGAATCAGAATCTTACAGGCATGATTGTCTTTGTTCACGACACAATTCCAGAAAATTGCCCGGTATCCAGTGATAAAATCAGAAAAATAAAAAAGGTTCTTGATCAGGAAGCAATTTTTACTGATGAACTCTTTGATACAGCCTTCTGGATTTCAAAATACTACCTTTGTTCAATAGGAGAAGCTATTTTTTCCATGGTACCCATCAGGGGAAGAAGAGAAAATCCTTCCATGGGCTTTTCTTTTACCGATGATATTTCATCTTCCTCTGCAAAAGAACTTTCCCAGGAACAGAAAGATGCAGTAAACTCTGTAATTGCTTCAGTCAAAGAAAATAAAGCGGTCTACCATTATCTGTATGGAAAAACTGGAAGCGGAAAAACTGAAGTATTTCTGCAGATTGCAGAATATTTAATAAAAGAAAACAAAGGTGTAATCTATCTGGTTCCAGAAATTTCCCTCACTCCCCAGGTTACCCAGGATGTAACCAAAAGATTCGGAAACACAGCTGCGGTTCTTCATTCCATGCTCACTCCAAGTCAGAAACTTTCCGAATGGAAAAAAATTATACGGGGAGAAGCCAAAATAGTAGTCGGTGCCAGAAGTGCAGTTTTTGCTCCCCTCCCCAACCTGGGACTTATAATAATTGACGAGGAACATGACGGTTCCTACAAGTCAGGAGAAACTCCCCGCTATCATGCAAGACAGACAGCCATGTTCCGCGCTTCACGACTAAAAATTCCCCTTATTATGGGAAGTGCAACCCCAAGCGTTGAAGCCTGGAAACTTATGAATGAAGGAAAACTTGTCCGCCATACACTTACCAAAAGACTTTCCGGTGGAAAAATGCCTTCAATCCGTACGGTGGACCTTTCAAAAAGCAGGTCAGAGGGCTCCATTTCCAGGGAACTGGAAAACGAAATCAGAAATACTCTGGCTGAAAAAAAACAGGTTATTCTTTTTTTAAACAGAAGAGGCTTTACCCATTATTTTAAGTGCAATACCTGTGGCTTTGAATTAAAATGCAAAAACTGTTCGGTTTCAATGACCTATCATAAATACGAAAACCGCTTAAAATGCCATTACTGCAATTACCAGACTGTTCCTCCCTCAAGCTGCCCCCAGTGTTCTTCTCTGGATATTGGCTATTCAGGCTTTGGAACTGAATATATAGAAGCAGAAACCAAGGCAAAATTCCCTGAAGCCCGGGTTGTTCGAATCGACACTGATTCCATCACCAGAAAAGGCGAACTGCAGGAAAAACTGGATGCTTTTAAAAAAGGAGAATACGATATTCTTCTTGGAACCCAGATGGTTGCAAAAGGCCTGAATTTTCCAAAACTCCAGCTGGTAGGAATTATTTCTGCAGACACAGGCCTGCACATTCCAGATTTCAGGTCATCAGAAAGAACCTTTGCCCTTATAACTCAGGTTTCAGGAAGAGCCGGACGCTATTTTCCAGACGGAAAAGTTCTTGTTCAAACCTATAATCCTTTAAGGGAACCAATTTATTATGCAGTAACAGGAAAAATCGAAGACTTTTACGCCTGGGAACTGGGCATGAGAAAACTTCTTACTTTCCCACCATATTCAAGACTTGTAAGACTTGTTTTTCGCTCCCTTAATCAGGAAAAAGCTTTAAACAGCGCCCGGGAAGCCTTCAGAATCACTTCTGAAATAATAGGAAAAAAGGGAGATGTTCTTGGGCCTGCTGAATGCCCGATTTTTATGCAGTCTAAGCAGTACCGCTACCAGATAATTTTACGAAGCCTTGACATTGCCCTTCTTCAGGAAGCGGCAAGAAATCTACTTTACAGCTACACCCATTCCCAGGCGGTTTACATAGAATGCGATGTGGACCCGGTGAGCATTCTTTAGCCAATAATATATAATTTTTTATCAGGGATGACGCCGAATACCGTCAAATTTTATATCATACAAAAAAAGCCCTGTGGGAGGAGCTGTAATTCCAGCCTTTGTTCGTGAACGACTCATAATAATTTTTTCAAAGTCATCTTTTCCTTTTCCGGCCTTATCCAGGGACACAAGAGTTCCTGTAAGGGTTCTGACCATTTTCCACAGAAAGGCATTTGCTTCTATTTGAAAAACAAGAAGGTCTTGTCCTCCAGGAAAGTTTTTTTCAAAGAAGAAAAAAGCGTCATCGATATAACGGTTGGGACTTACGCTTTCATCTCCGCTTGCACAAAAGGAAGAACAGTCCATCTCTCCCCTTAAAAGAGAAGCCATCTGGTTCAAATTTTCAAGATTGGGAGAATAGGGAAAATTCCAGGAAAATCTGTTCATGGCAGCATTTACAGAGGAAGAAGTGGAAATAAAATATCTGTAAGAGCGGCTGGTAGCATTTTTTCTTGCGCTGAAATTTTCGCTTACTTCTTCTGCATCAAGAATTCTGATATCAGCCGGTAAAAAGGCGTTTAAAGCCCTAATATAATTTTTTTCAGGAATACTTGTAATTGGTGAATAAAAATTTGCTTTCTGACAAAGAGCATGAACACCAGAATCAGTTCTGCCTGAACCATAGAGATTTACAGGAGTTTTTAAAAGTTTTTCCAGAGCAAGCTCAATTTCACCCTGAACTGTTCTTGAAAAGTTTTTTTGCTGGCCAAAATCCTGTCTCTGCCAGCCGGTAAAATCAGTTCCGTCATATGAAATCGTAAGTAGTATATTTTTCATGCTGCTTTTCCGATTTTAAATGTCATCATCGCTTACTTCTTTAGAAAGCATGTCGTATAAATCTCTTGCTTTTTCAAGAAGTGGGCCCGGTTTATCTTTTGAGGATTTTCCAAGTCCGAAAATTCGTGCAATTGCAGTTTTTGATTCAGAAAGTTTTTTTAGCCGCAACTGAATGTCAGCCTTCTGACCATATTTGTATTCCAGAAGACCTGCCAGATATATAACTCCGTCCCAGCCATAATTTTTATCCATGTCCGGGCCAAAATTTCCTAAGGTAGAGCTTTTTTCTGCCTTGCTTGTTTCATTTAAAATAGCCTGCTGGTAAAAAAAGAGAGCCTTTCTGTAAAATACTTCTGAAAGATAGCCAAAATTATGTTCAGGGACAGCTTCATCAAGCTCTCTGGTAAGCCAGGCAAGACGCAGGGTCAAAAAAGAGGATTTCATTGTTGGGAGCATATCGGCATTCACCTGATTGTAGGTCAAAAGAGCCAGATAATACATGGCACAACCATCGTAGAGACTTCTTTCATGGGTAAGTGAAAAATGGGGGAAAATATTTTCTACGATTTTTTTTCTTTCCTCTCTTTTTTCAAAAAGCCTGTCCTGATCTTCCTTTTTTTTAAGTTCCTTGAAATCAGCCCACAAAAGTGCTGTATAACAGTGAGGACATGCTCCGATGTCGTAAATGAGGGGGTAAATTCGACCAAATTTTGCAGAAGGTTCAAAGGTTCTGTGTAAATCCTGAGAAAGTTCTCCGGCAATCATTCGTCCGTTTCCGCTAAGCATTACTTCTTTTTCAAAGGCTTTTTTACA
>JAILKG010000303.1 GCA_024693915.1 Treponema sp. | reverse complement strand
TGACGCGAAGCGGCATTTAATGGTTCCCTTGCCACAAGCAGCGCATAGCGCAGTACTGCGCGATTTTGCAACCACGAGATAGTGACCGTAAGCCAATTTTGAAGTTGAAACTATAAAACTCGAAATTAAGTGTAAATAAGTTCTTACTTAAAATGCCAGAAAGCTCTCAGGCGTTCAGTTCCAGGGCTTTTTTTACTCCCAGAAGCACAAGGGCGGGGCAAACTTCGTTAAAGAGGTGGTATTCTTCAAAAATGCGGGCAAAACCACCAGTTCCAATTACGAAAGGCTTTTTCCCGTTAAAGATATTTTTCTGGTAGAGGTAAAGAAATTCTTTTATGGCGCCGGCGTTTCCGTAGTAAAGTCCCGACTGAATT
This sequence comes from Treponema sp., assembly GCA_024693915.1. Classification (GTDB taxonomy): domain Bacteria; phylum Spirochaetota; class Spirochaetia; order Treponematales; family Treponemataceae; genus Treponema_D. The sequence continues at coordinate 3,088 of JAILKG010000303.1, read as the reverse complement.
GCTTCTATTGTATTGCTTCCGCAAACATGTTCCGGGCGGGCAATTTCTACCTGAGGCAGTTTTGCCGTTCCGTTTGCCAGGGCTTCCACGCTGATTTTAAGGCCGGAAAGAATGGCTCCTCCCAGGTATTCCTTGTTTTCAGTAACGCAGTCGATTGTTGTGGCTGTTCCCATGTCTATGATTATCAAGTCTGTGTCGGGATGGAGGGAAACTGCACCAATGGCGCCTGCAATTCGGTCAGCACCAATTTCCTTTGGGTTTGCGTATTTGAGTTTTAGTCCGGTTTTGATTCCTGCCTGAATAAAAAGAGCTTCCTGATTAAAATACTTTGAAAAAGCGCTGGAAAGGGAATAATTAATAGAAGGAACTACAGAGCAGACTCCGATTCTGGTAATTTTCTGCCAGTGAAAACCGTTTTCCCTGATTACTGACCGCAAAAAAAGCCCTATTTCGTCAGAGCTGTTTCCTACGGCGGTTGTGCGTCTGAACTGGAGGACCAGTTTGTCATCTTCAAAAAGTCCGCCTGTTATCTGAGTGTTTCCAACATCTAAAGTGAGTATCATTTTTTTAGCCTTCTTTGCATTTCTTTAATCTGGTCTATCGTAAGATATCCAGCCTTTACAAAATAATCCTCAGTGGCTTTCTGTAAAGGAATATTCTGGTCAATAAAATCCAGGGAGAGGAGCTTTTGCAGGGCATAGCGAACGGCTCCGGGGCCCCTGTATTCGTAAATGCCCATTTCAACAGATGCGCAATAGTCTTCTTCAATTTCTTCTATTGAAGAACCGCATAAAGCGGAAAGCACTGCACAGATTACTCCCGTTCTGTCCGTTCCGATTCTGCAGTGAATCAGGTAGGGACCTTCCATGGAATTTATGAATTCTACTATTTTTTTAATGCCGCCGGCAAATTTTACAGAATTTGATTCAGAATAGCAAACCTCGTAGCCGCAGTCTGTCATGTAGAGAACGGCATCTTCATCAAGTATTTTCTGGTAAAAGTCTGGCATAAAGTAAGTTGCCTGCCCTGGACATTTATCTGAAAGGTTTATGTCAGATTTTATTCCTGCCTTCTGGCAAAGCATGGCAAGAACTTCCATCCTCTTTCTGCTTGTGTCAGAAATATTTGTCTTGTCGTCGCAGTAGGGGTGGTAGGAGCGGTAGAGATTTTTTGTTCCCGCTGTCAGCCTGAAATTTGCAAGTTTTTTCTGGTCTTCTTCTTTTGTAAGGTCAAAGTCTTTAAGACTTTTGCACTTTTTTCCCTGAGCAAGGCGTTTTTTTATGGCTTCTTCATTCTGGCTTGAATAAATCAAAACCAGAAAGCGGTCTTTTCCCATAGAGCCCCAGAATTTCTGGTAAATGTAGCCTTCTTCCACAAAGGCAGGTGGAGCAATGATAATGTCGTTCACCATAAAATTGTAGGAAGGCTGGCCTGACTGGTTTGTCTGCTGCAGGTCAATGTAGGGAACTGAACAGTACCAGAAGGCTTCTTCCCCTTCTTTTCTGCTCATAATGTAGTGTTTTCCCCTGTAGTCTCCCTCGTGGTCATTAATTCCCCTGTTAAAGAGGGCTCTTGCAGAATAAATGGGTCCGCCGTAGAGTTTTTCGCTGAGTAAAACAACAAATCTTTTATTCTCTCTGTCATCCACAAAGCATTTTTTTAAATCCCCTTGTGTGATGGAAAGATTATCAATTGAACTTTCTTTTGTTCCTTCTCCGGTAAGGGAAATAAGATTTTCAGGCTTCTGGTCATAAAGACAGTAAAGGCCTTTTTTTGAGATTGTAAATATTTTGCCGGCTTCCTTTGACGACAAATCGTCTTCAAAGGCTTTTTTTATCTTGAATTTAAGACTGCCTGTTTTTGTAAAATCATAAAGAAGAAAACTTTCTTTTTCTAAAAGTTCTGCTTCTGGATCTGGCTCTATAGCTTGTCCTGAAGCAGGCCCATCTTTCTCTTCTGAATTTTTTTCAAGCTTTTTTGAAAGGTCTTCTGAGAGGGGAAAAGAACTTTTGTAAAAATCACTGATCAGGAGAGGGGAAAGTTCAATGGTTTTTGGGCTGATTTTCTGGTCAGAAAATTCTCCTTCAAAAGAAGGAATAATGTTCAGACTCTTTTTTATGAGAAGAGCAATTCCCCTGTGTTCCAGAAGCCCAAGCTTTTTTCTTTTACCGCTTTCAATCTGAATATCTCGTACTTTTTCAAGGAGCCTTCCGCTGGAATCTCTTACAGTTAAAGTCCAGTTACCAGGGGCAATCATGGGGATTGTGACACTTTTTGCAGCTGAAAGGCCTGTAAGTTCAGAAGAAATAGGGTCGTCCAGGTTTACAGAAAAGTTATCGGAAAGAAAATAATTAAAATCCAGACTGCCACATTCCAGTGTGTAGTCTTTTTTGTTTCCGTTCCATGGAAAAGAAAAACCTGAAAGTTCTGCAATCAGTTTTTTCGAATCAAAAAGTACCGGTGGCAAATCCTCATCGATAACTTTTCTGATGGCATCCATTCTGCCGTCTTTTTCCAGACGGGAAAAATCCTTAAAAATATCCTTGATTCCGTAGAGCACGTTTCCAAAAGATGTGCTTCTGGCAGAAAGAGTAAGGCTGTTTTTTTTATTTTCCAGACTGGTGACTGCCCTAAGGCGGCAGAAAGAAAGTTCTGTCAGGTTTTTGTCATAGAATTTTGCTGTTACAATGCGGTGACTGCCTTCTTTTATAAAGTCCAGTCTGTACTCAAAGAAATCTTTCTGGCTGGACTTATTTTTTACAGGAATCAGACCGCTTTGGATTTCTTCTTTTTCAGGAATGTCACAGCCGCTGATAGAAATGGAAGTAAATTTTATCTGCCTGATATCGGAATCTTTAAATTCCTTAAGTGAGAAGTTTATTGATAAAGACGGCCTTTCTGTGTTTTTTACTTCCGGCATTTGAAATCAATTTTATTAGAATTCTTGTAATTTTACAACTTTTTTAGGACCTTGCCCCAGGGCAAACGCATTATTAATAAATTTTACAAATAAAAGCGCTCTGGTCGGCATTGCCACGGTCCAAAAAACGCGCATTAATGCGCTAGACGCTGTTTGTGGCTGGGGAAC
>JAILKG010000296.1 GCA_024693915.1 Treponema sp. | reverse complement strand
AGTAAAAAGAATTGCTCAGGATTTATCTATCAATTACAAAAATACTCCTGCATTAATTGATATAGATTCTTATAACAGTACAGGAGTTTCTTTTTCATTGTCTGAGAAATTTTACACTAATAGAAATGGTGTATATGCGCCTAATATAAATGTTTTAGAAAATCAGGGATATAGTCCAGTAAAAAGCTTTTATTATAACTCGTATGCGTATATATCCCAGATTTTGAGTTTAGATGCATATGACGCATTCTATCTTTCATTTGAAGATAAATATAAAAAATATGGTGAAGACTATTATGTAGATTTTGAATTTGATAAGAATGAAAATCCAGGGTTATCTATTTCAAATCTTGGAATTGATGGACAGTCTCAAGAATTAGGTCAGTTTTATATAGAGAATTATTCTGAAAAAAAAGCAGAGGTAAAAGTTTTCATTTTTCCGTGTAAAAAGGGAGAATACAATATTGAATTTAAGACAAAATCTGATCCTGTAATTGTTGGAAAAAACAATTATTATTCGATTGATTATAACAACGAGAGTGCAGAAGAAGATAGTAAGGCTTTTAAGGAAACAAAATTAAAGCATGCTGGTGGACTTGTAAAATTAACAATTGATGAGTCAGTTCCAATCGGTAGAAATGGTGGGGTAATGGGATTTATCTTTGATTTAAAGAACGGTGAGAAGGGAAAAGATTTTTTCATTGTTGCCGTTCGGAAAAATGGATACTATGTTTCAAAATATTCCAATGTAACTAATTTTTCTGCTTATAATTTTGGTTTTTCAGGTAAAGAAGACAATACGCAAGAAGATGGAACGACTGAAATCGAATATGTAACAGCATATCATGATTTACCTTTATCAATAGATGAAAATGGAAATTCTTATGTATATGTATACGCTTTCTGCAATATAGATGGTTCTTATGATTGGAAAATTTTAAATGGTAACGCAACAAATAAAGTAAAATCGCTTTCGGATAAAGAGTTTTGTATCCTTGAGTTCACGGAAGATATGATTCTTGCCGAAGGAACTATTCCTGCTACTGAAACAGGTTATGTAAAACAAGTTCAAAATAAATTAGCCGTTTATGCAAATATTTATAGTAATGGTTATCTTAATGGAACCTGGGATTTTGTAGGTACATATAGATAAAAAATAGGGAGATTGTAGGGAAGGCATTTTTCTGGGAGCTGGGTGAACCACCCATGCCCCGGCGTGGAACGGTGCGGAGCAGGATGGCGGCTTTGAAATCGAGGGCGAAAAGTTTTTGCGGGGGTCAGGTCTTATTATTTGTTGGAAGCAGCTAAAAAAATTGAGAGTGGTAATTTTGTCGAAAATAAGTTTTTTTTATTGTTTCTGATTTTTCGTAAACGCTTTTTACTGTTACTCACCCTGCCGCCAGACCGAGCGTTAGCGGGCCGTGGAAGGCCGGTGGGAAGAGGAGCTGGCCCAAGAAAAAAGATCTTTGTGATGTATTACTATGTGAGGGCTTGGGGCATTTCCCAGGGTGGGTTACTGGCGATAATGTATGGATGGCTTTGCGTGATTCTAACTTTTTAAGCTGCGGAGTTTTTTGACTAGGGCTATGAGGAGTTGGATCGTCATGAAAACCCAAATAAGGGGTTCGCAAATTATAATTCCCCAGATGCCAAGGAAGGGAATAATAACCAGTGTGAAGGCGATTTTTCCGGCAAGCTCGATGATGCTTGAGATAAGGGGAAGAAATTTGCTGCCTAAGCCTTGCAGGCTGTTTCTGGAAACGAAAAGGACACCTAGGACTGCGTAGAATGGCTGCATAAAGGATATGTATTTGGTTCCAAAATCTACCAGCTGGTCTGAAGTGGAGCCGCTAACTGCTTGTATTAGAGAACGGGCTAAAAGAGGTATGAAAATTGTACAGAGTATGCCCCAGATGATGCAGAGGAGGTTGGATATTCGGATGCCTTTTTTGATTCTGTCCAGTTTGCCGGCACCCAGATTTTGTGAAACAAAGGTGGAACTTGAAAGGCCCAGTGCGATAAGGGGAATTATGGTGAGTCCGAAGATTTTGCGGGCTGTGATGTGGCCGGCAATTATGTATGTATCAAAGCTGTTGATTGAATACTGGAGTATTACGGAGCCGGAGCTGACCAGTGCGCTCATCAGAGCCATGGAGAGTCCTTGTCCGATTAAATCTGTATAGATTGCTTTTTGGACTTTCAGGTGTTCTTTTCCTGGAATTAAAAGCGGGGCCTTTTTCCAAATATAGAAAAAACATAAAATTGCGCTGATTCCCTGTGCAATTACTGTAGCGATTGCCGTTCCTTTTACGCCCCATTTTAATACGATTACAAAAAATAGGTCTAAGGCTATATTTAGAAATGAAGCGATTATTAAAAATATCAGTGGCATAAAGCTGTTTCCGATTGCACGGAGGAGGCCACTTAATAGATTGTAGGCAAAAAGGACTCCTGAAAATATGGCCACTGTCCAGATGTAGGAAAATGCCTGGTCGATGATGGAGTCTGGTGTTCCCAAAAGCTTGAGCAGGGGCTTTAAGCCGAAAACTCCTGAAAGCATGATAAAAAGTGTAACAAAACAAGTGATGATTACAGAGGCAAAGGTTACTTTTTTTAGACTGTTGGTGTTGCAGGCTCCGTAATAGCGGGAAGCAACTATCCCTAGACCGTTTCCAAAACCGGTGCCAAATCCAATCAAAAGTTCTGAAATTGCGGCGCAGCTTCCTATGGCGGCCAGGCTGCTTTCTCCCAAAAAATGTCCTACGATAATTGAGTCTGCAGTGTTGTATAACTGCTGAAAAACGTAGGAAATCATCATGGGAAACATAAAAGCAAGAACTGATTTCCAGATATTGTCGTTTGTGAGGTCCGGGTGGAAAAGTTTGTAGGCGTTCATGTGCTGGAATTTTATGGTTTTTAGAAAAAAGTTCAAGGGCATGAAGGTACTTCTGTGAATGAGGGTGTTTTCTTATAGAATTTTTTGCTTTCTGGCGCTAAAATAGGCTTATGTTCGCAAGAATTGGAAAAAAGTTCAGGGAATTTGTTATGCGCATTGGTTATGTATTTGGTTACATCGGGCGCGTTATGCTTTCTTCTATGTTCTTTTTTAAGCGGGAAAAAGCGGCTTTTAAAATTCTTGTAATGCAGTTGTATTTTACTTTTGTTCAGGCTCTGCCCCTTACAGTGATTATGTCTCTTGGCTTGAGCTCAGCAATTTACCTTTTTGGTTATTCTTTTTTGCTTTCAATGGGGCAAACCTCCCTTATCTATAAACTGCTGGTAATTATTGTAATGCGGGAACTTGGGCCTCTGCTGGTTGCTTTTATGGTTACAGCCCGCTCTTCTACTGCCATTGCAATTGAAATTGCAGGGATGGTTATTTCTCATCAGATTGAAAGTTATATTTCTGTTGGAATTGATCCTGTTGGCCATCTGGTAGCGCCCCGCTTTATTGCGGTTACAATTTCCGTTTTTATGCTGAATTTGTATTTTTCTCTCTGCGGTCTTCTGGGTCCTATGCTGGTGAGCCTTATTTTGAACCCGTCCAATTCTTATGGATATTTAGACGGAATTTTTAATGCAGTCTCCATGTCTACAATTTTTGTTTCCTGCATAAAGAGTCTGCTTTTTGGTATGGTGATTTCTATTTCCTCTACTTTCTATGGCTTTAATGTGGAGAGGGCCAGCACTGAGATTCCTGTTGCTGGTATTCATGCAGTAGGAAAGGGCTTTGCGGGAATTTTGCTGGTGGATATTTTTGTTATTGCCCTTTCCCTGCTTTTTTAAAAAGTTCTGGAGTCTAGATAGAAGAAAATGGCTTTATTGACGGTGGAAGATGTAAAATTTAGTTCTCGCACTCAGGAAATTATCAAGGGTGTTTCCTTGGAGATTGAAAAAGGTTCTACCACTGTGTTGATTGGTAAATCAGGCTGTGGAAAATCTACTCTGTTAAAGCTTCTTGCGGGAATTCTAGTGCCATCAGAAGGTCGGGTTTTGTTCGACGGGCATAATATTGAGACAATGACAAATGCTCAGAACAAGGAATTCCGCCGCAGAAGCGCATTTGTTTTTCAGGATGCGGCTCTGTGGGCTAACCAGGATATTTATCACAATCTTAGCATACCTCTTCAGGTGCATTTTCCAAAAATGAGCCATGAGGAAAGGCTTTTTGCTGTTCAGGGAATTTGCGCCATGGTCAATTATTCCCGCCCCCTTACTTTGAGGCCTGTAGATTTGTCTGCAGGTGAACAGAAAAGAATCGCTTTTGCCCGTGCAATGAGCTGCGGGCCTGAAATTCTTTTTCTGGATGAAATAACTGCAAGTATGGACAGGCGCGGTATGGAACTTATTATGAATCTGCTGCATAATTTTGTGGATCAGGGAAATACTCTGGTTTATGTGAGCCACAACGCAACTTTTATTACCGAGTTTCCGGGCAATATGATTTATGTTGAGGATGGATTATTAAAAGATGAAATTCAAAATTAGTAAATTTGACAGATTTGTTGGTATTTTTTCGGTAATCGGAATTTCCGGACTTCTGGTTTTGATTTTTTTAACGGGAACTACTCAAAAATGGTTTGTAAAAAAACTGAATTATTACACTATTTTTCCTACTGCTTCCGGGCTTACTCAGGGAATGGATTTAACATATAAGGGATTTTCAATCGGGAAAATCAGAAAAATTACCCTCGAGGGCCACATGGTGAGGGCTGATTATTACATTCTGGCGGATTACGAAGACTACATAAAAGAAGGTTCTCTCGTTCAGCTTATTACAAGTCCAATAGGCCTTGGTTCCTCTTTTGTTTTTCATCCGGGAAGGGGTGAAGAAAATCTGCCTGGAAATTCTGAAATTTACCGTCACGATTCAAGGAAAGGTCAGGAAATTCTTGAAAACAAGATGAACAGAATTATCGACCAGTCGGATTCCATAGGCGTTCTTTTGAACAAGGTTTCAAATCTACTGGATAACGTGAATAGAACTTTGGGCAATTTGAACGATGCTATTGTGGGACGTGGAAACAGTGAACTTAAGGGTGTGCTTCAGAATTTACGTTCTTTGCTTTCCAATCTGGAAAGTATTACCAAAGAAGATTCTGAAGGTGAAGGAATTATCAATAATATTGTCGGTGAGGATGTATTTAATGAATTGAACCAGATTCTTCTGAATCTGAATAATGTAACCAGCGGAGCAGAATCTCTGGTAAATGGTGTAAGCCCTGAAATTCAGGGTGTGCTTGTGCTTTTGCAGACTACTTTGACTCAAGTTCAGGATGTTTTGACAGGCTTAAAGAACAATCCTCTTATAAAAAACGGAATTCCAGACAGGAGCCAGTCTAATCCGGCAACATCAGCTTCCAGAAATATGGATTTTTAAGGGAAATTATGAAAAAAAGTTTGACGAAGATAAATGTAAAAATAAATTTCATGAATTTTGAGAATTTTGGGAAAGGGTGGAAAAGATTTGTGTTCCAGAAATACAGGCTTTTAGCAATTTTTTTGATTTTTGGGCTTTTTATTTCCTGCTCTTCTTCTCCAAAAAGGCAGATGGAAGTAACGGATACTTACAATAAAACTGTTCAGGTTTACCAGAGCGCCAATTCTTCCCTGAATTCCGGAAAAATTATTGAGGCGGGAAACAGCCTTCGCAATGCTTATGACTGGGCTATCAGCATTGATGCAAAGGATTTGCTCTGCCGGATCTGTCTTTCCTGTATTTCTTTTGGTTTTTCTGCAGAAAGGCAGATTGGTGCGGATTATTCGAAAATCTTTTATGTTCAGGGAAAATCTGAGAATGTGCTGAATTTTGATTCAAGAACGCTTCTTTCAATGGCAAGGGATTATGCTTCACTTTCCAGAAATGCTGAACAGCTGGAAGCGGCATGTGCGATTTATGAAGCCTTAATTGTGATGAGGCAGGGTGCATCTGACAGTGAATTGCGTAAGGCGGCAGAAAAACTGGAAGGAGTTGAAAAGCATCTTTTTAGAGATCCTTATTACGATGCATATTTACAGCGTGTTCGGGGCGATTTGTATGTGAAAACTCAAAACTATAATCTGGCTGAAAAAGCATATCTAAGGGCAATTTCTATTCACACCAACAACAGATATCTGGATGAGGTTTCTGTGGACTGGTACAATCTTAGCCGCTGCCGCTCTAAAAATGGAGACAAAAAAGGCGCAGTTCTGGCTGTGGAAAATGCCTTGAAATATGATAAAGATGCGGAAAATACTTATGCCATTGCTTCTGATTATTTTGCCCGCGCCGTTATCCTGATGAAAGAGCCGGTTTCAGAAAATCAGAAGAAAAAAGCCGTGGCAGATGCTGTTTGGGCTTCCAAAGTTTACCGCACCGGCGGATTTTATCAGCAGGCAGAAGAATGCGTGAAATATGCAGAAAGAATTGAGGGACCAGGTCAGAAAAATTGAAGGCTTGTGTCACAAAATATGAGGGGCTTTGACTTTGGAACAAATTTGAATTTGCCCAGACTTGGCTCTTAAGTTATAATTTGCCTTATGGTCAATTCTTTTTCTTCTGTTCAAATGAACAAGGATAATCCCAAATGGGAAAACGCTGTGAAAAGGCAGCATCCAATCTACAATCGAAACGATATCCGCTCTGACTGGGAGCGGGATTATACCAGAATTCTTCACTGCCAGGCTTTTAGGCGCTTAAAACACAAAACACAGGTTTTTTATGCTCCTCACAATGACCACGTGTGTACGCGAATGGAACACGTTATGCACGTGGCAAGCGTTTCAAAAACTATTGCAAAATATCTTGGTTTGAACGAACAGCTGGCAGAAGCAATTGCGCTGGGACATGATATTGGGCACGCTCCTTTCGGTCACCATGGGGAAGACTGTCTAAACTCATTGATGGAGCAGAAAGAAGGGCAAAATGCCCCAAAAAAATTCTGGCATGAAAGAAACAGTCTTTTTTTTGCTGATTATATTGAAACCTTACCTGACCCGGACGGAGTTGAACAACCTTTAAATTTGAGTTATGCGGTTCGTGACGGTCTTATCTGCCATTGCGGCGAAATTGACCAGCAGGGAGTAAAGCCCCGCAGCGAAGCTCTGGATTTGTACTCCATAAAAAGACCAGGAATAATTCAACCCTACACCTGGGAAGGCTGCGTGGTAAAAATTGCAGATAAAATTGCTTATCTGGGAAGGGATATTGAGGACGCCCGCCAGTATCACATAATTGATATGTGCGCCTACCGCCACATGAGGGAAATTGTTGCCAGCACCCTGAACGCAAAGGGAAATAAGGCTTTTAGAAGCGGAAAGGCAGTTAATACCACAGTTCTGATAAATGACCTGATTGTGGATTTGTGCGAACAGTCCAGCCCGGAAAAGGGGCTTTGCTTTAGCGATGAGTATTTTAAGTTCATTCTTGAGATAAAAAAATTTAATTTTGCCCATATTTACAGTCACTGGCGACTTTGTGAATTTACAAAATACGCTTCCGGTGTGCTGGAAACCATCTACAGAACCCTGATGAGAACTCAGCTTTATGCGGAGAACGGCAGAATTGAAAGTGCTTTGCGCTATTATCCGGTTCTGGGAAAAAATTTCAGGGACTGGCTGGTAAAATATGCTGATTACAGACCAGTTGGGGCAAACGGTGTAAGAATCACTGACAAAAAACGAATTATGCGTTACAACACGGAAACCGTATTCAATATTTCTGACAATCAGAGCTTTGAAAAATGCGTAATTGAGTTTATAAGCGGAATGACGGATGTTTTTGCAATCCAGGTTTACGAAGAAATAATTTCTTTTTAGAGGATATTATGCTTTTTATTTTTGATATGGGCGGCGTTGTAACTAATACTGCCGGAAACGACATACTTGAAGTAGCGGCTGAAAAAATGGGAATCAGCCGTGAAAAACTTTTAGAGCTTGCGGGAAAAAATACCGGTGGGGAAAGGGATTTGTTTTACAAACTGGATGTTGGTAAGCTGACTGCAAAAGAATTCTGGAAAATACTTGGAGAGCGGGTCGGTGTAGAAGTTAAAAGCGACTGGTTCAGGCTTTTGTTCCATCCTGTGCTGAACAGGGAAACGGCTGCTCTGGTGGAAGAACTGAAAAAAGCGGGACACAGGGTAGTTTGCGGAACAAACACAATCGACAGTCATTACGACAACCATTTGAGCCGCGGCGATTATGCTTTTTTTGATATGACTTATGCTTCCATACACATGGGGGTAAGAAAACCTGATTTGAATTTCTGGCGCCTTATTATGGAGGCGGAAGGCTTTAAGGCAGAACAAACATTTTTTATGGACGACAGAAGGGAAAACGTGGAAGCCGCGGCCAGCCTGGGAATAAATTCTTATCTTTTTGACAATGCAGAAGGCTTTAGAAAGTTTATAAATGAAAAACTTTCAGAAATGTAAGTTGAGGGCAGAGAGATAAAATCTGAAGAGAGGATTTTGCCCGGGACGCGGAGGGTGCGAAAGGTTTACCTTGAGCAGTCTGACGGCTTTGAAAAAGCGGTCAGACGGAGCGGCGGTTAGTCCGCGAACCCCGGAGCAGAGCCCGTAGGAAGAAAGGCTGGCCCTGTTTATGAAATGATATAAATCGGCTGGTGGAATTGACTGTAAATGGGCTTGCAGAATCGGAGGCTCCAAAAAAAATCTCCGACTTTAAAAAAGTGTGGTATAATTAACTTATCTTGAAGGTTCGAAAGTTCACTTTGCCGGAGGGGTCTGGCGGAGGGCTTTTGAAAAGCCGAAAGATAAAAACTTGCGTGCGAGGGATTCTATGATTGTAAAAAGCGTAATGACTAAAGAGCCAATTTGTATAAATCAGGATGCCAGTTTAACTGAAGCAAAAGCCCTGATGAATAAAAATAATATCAGTAAACTTCCGGTTCTGGATAAATCCAGCAAGCTTGTGGGAATTTTAACTAAGAATGACCTGAATAAGGCCAGCCCTTCGGAAGCAACAACTCTGGATATGTTTGAAATCGGTTATCTTCTTTCAAAATTGACCGTGAGCAAGGTGATGAGCAAAAAAGTTATTACTGTGAATGAGAACGAAATTGTGGAAGAAGCCGCCAGAATTATGGTTGACAACCAGATTGGCTGCATTCCGGTTATGAACGGTGAGATGATAAGCGGAATCGTAACTGAAAGCGACCTTTTCCATCTTTTTACGGATATGTTCGGGGCAAGAAAGAGCGGCGTGAGGGCAACTTTGTGCATGGACGATAAGCCTGGCATGATTGCCTGTCTTAGTGCAGAAATCGCCGACATAAAGGGAAATATCATCAGTCTTGTAACCAGGGATGCTCAGGATGAAAATAAGCGCAAGGTTACAATTAAGGTGACGGGTATTTCTGAGCCGGAACTGAAGGTGATTCTAAAAAAACTGAATATCGAGATTGAAGATATCCGAATTGCCTAGGAATTGTTCGGCTTTTGCTCTGAAAGGAAGCCTGGACGGACCTTTGGGCTGGTTCAGGCGGCTAATTTGGGCGTAATCCGGGGTAATCTGGCGTAAATCTGGGCGGGTTTTAAACTTAGATTAGCAGTTATTTTCTATATAAATTCTGTTGAAAAAAAATCTTTTCCTCATTATTTTTAAAGTATGAAAATTTCAGCAGAATCTCTTATCACAACTTTTTTTCGCACTTATCTGGATATTTTTACTCCAAAAGAGTTTCAGAAGATTCTGACTCATGTTGGCGTGAAGTGTTCTGTTGAAGAATGCCGCGATTTTTTAACTGATGCGGACAATGTGTTTTATCTAGATGAAAACCATTTTCAGACAAAGGCAGGGGCTTTTACCGGCTGTTATTTTAGTTTTAGACCTGCCCGCCGTGAAGTGGATAAGGGCGTTTTTATTCCGGGGCACCGCTGCCTTCCTTTTGTTGACCCTGATTTTCTTTCCTGCGGTTTGAAATTTATTTACAACGGTGAAATTCTTCCTCAAAAAGTAGAAAAATTTGGAAGTGATTTTGTTTTGCCATATTTTTCCTTATATGGAGACGAATTTGCCCTTCAGTATATTGCGGCAGATCCTGCAAACAGTGGGAAAATGAATCTGGCTGATATGGATTTTTCTCTTCCTTCGGAGATTTCACTTACGGCTATTTCACTTGAGCCGCTTATTAAAGACGGTTTTCGTTCCGGGGACAGAATTCTTTGCCGCCTTATAGACTGGGATGCAGGCAAAATTGAAGTAGAAATTGATAAGCATGACGAAAATCCTTTTCAGATTACCAAAAGTGATCTGGACAGAAATATGTGGTACGAAAATCTGGAGCAGTATTTTCTGGATTCTCTGGAATTTCTTGGGCCACGGGGGTCAATTGAAGAGCAGGTTTCCTGGATTTTCTTTACCGGCCTGGAAATTTTCTGCGGTCGTGACTGCGGTTCTATGGAAGAATTTCTGGCCTGGTCCCAGAAAATCGGAATACAATCTTTTGGTGTAGAATCCAGGCTCTGGCGAAAGGGAGAAGATGTTCCTGCAATTGGTGGCTGGAACAGTCCTTTGATTGATGAAGACGCGCCTATGAAAAGGTTCGGAAAGCTTCAGCCACTGGTGCCACTTACAGAATGCGTTTGTGTCTGCTTTTTGAAGGACATGATTTACAACAAGGACACGGATTTTGATGCTTTGATGAAAAAAATGTATCCACATCAGGAATACTATTCTGATGAGCAGAAGAAGTGTATGTTGTTGCACTTGAAAACACGACATGATATACTTAGCAAAGATTATAATAGGTTTGCAGATTCTGAAATCAGTGATATTCGACACCAAACGCTTGAACTTTATGCAGTTGTAAACGAATTGGTAAGTCTTATTGATATTGAAGGAAAGGATTTGAAAAATCTACCACAACAAGCGCTGGTAATTCTTTCGCAGATTTACGGTCATCTGACTCATCTTCTGGAAATGATGGAAGATGAAACTCAGACTGTAATCGACGAAATGGAAGAAATTGAACTTTCCCTGGAGGGAATGGATTTCAATTTTGAATGCGTAAGTGAAGAACTTCAGGCAGCAATTTCCAGAGAAAATAAAAGTGGCTTTACAATTATAAAAAAATAAGGAAATTCAAAATTAATGGGATTTTTTGATTTTCCATCAAATAAAAATTAGTAAAATAGAAGAGGGGAAAAATGGCAGTTGATTTAGGAAGTCTTATTCATAAAGGAGGGGTTTTCTTCAATGTAAAAGGAGAGAATCCAGAAGAGATTTACAAAAATGTAACTGATTTAATGAATCTTCCTGAGCAGATAAGCAGCGAATCTGTGTATGAAGCTTTATGTGCCAGAGAAAAAATTATGAGTACAGCAGTGGGAAATGGAATTGCTCTTCCACATGCCAGGGCTCCTATTGTAAAAAGCGAAGATGAGCAGAGAATTGCAGTGGTTTATCTTGATAAACCTATTGATATGAAAGCTCCTGATAATCTTAAGGTGTATGTGATGTTCGTTCTTTTGACTCAGAATCCACAGACTCACCTTCAGATTCTTTCAACTTTGGCAGGACTTTTCCAGAAGGTAAAATTCAGATCACTTTTGGAAAAGCATGCTTCTGAAGAAGAAATTGTTGAAGCTATTAAGGGACTTGCATAAAAGTCTGCTAGAACTGATTTTGTAGCAGGCCTTGAATTATTGGAAAAAGCGGAAAATTTTTTAGCAGAATTTTGGGTTCTGCGGTTTTCCGGTTTGGGGAATTAACCCCTATTTGGGGAATTAACCCCTAATATAATATTTCGTGAGGAAAACGATGAACGAGAAAGCGATTAATGCTGTTGCAACTTCAATCCGAAGTTTGTCTATGGATGCTATTCAGAAAGCAAATTCTGGTCATCCGGGAACACCTCTTGGTGCAGCCGAAGTAGCTGCAGTCCTTTATGGTGAAATCCTTAAGCACAATCCTGCTGATTCTAAATGGGCGGACAGAGACCGATTTGTTCTGTCTGCAGGTCATGGTTCAATGCTGCTTTATTCTATTCTGCACTTAAGCGGATACAAAGTAACCATGGATGACATCAAATCTTTCCGTCAGGTTGGTTCAATCTGTTGCGGACATCCGGAATATGGAGTAACAGACGGTGTAGAATGTACTGCTGGTCCTTTGGGACAGGGCGTTTCTATGGCTGTAGGTATGGCTCTGGCAGAAAGCATGCTTGCTGCTCGTTTCAATACTGCTTCTCACAAAATTGTAGACCACTATACCTATTCTCTTGTTGGAGAAGGTTGTCTTGAAGAAGGTGTTTCCTCAGAAGCTTGTTCTCTTGCAGGAACATTAAAACTTGGAAAACTTATCGTTTTCTATGATCAGAACAAAATCACAATCGACGGCTCATCTGACATCACTTTTGATGAAGATGTTGCAAAGAGATACGAAGCTTATGGCTGGCAGGTTTTGAAAGGTGATATGTACAAGCCTGCAGAAATCCTTAAGTTGACAGAAAAAGCAAAGAATTGCAAAGATAAGCCTTCTCTGATTATCTTGAAGTCTGTAATCGGAAAATCTGCTCCAAATGAAGGAAGCGCTGATACTCACGGTGCTGCTCTTGGTGTAGATAACGTTAAGAAAGCTAAGGAAAATCTTGGAATTCCTGCTGATCAGGATTTCTATGTTGTTCCTGAAGCTTACGAATATTTTGAAAGCAAAAAAGCTGCTTTTGCAAAAGCTGAAGAAGACTGGAATAAGGAATTCGAAGCATGGGCAAAAGAAAATCCTGAACTTAAAAAGCAGTGGGATGCATGGCACAATGACCAGGCAACTGCAGAAGTAGCTGATGTTGAATTTGCTGCAACTGACAAAATGGCAACCCGCGCTGCCGGCGGAAAAATGCTGAATCTTATGGCTCAGCGCTATGGAAACCTTGTTGGCGGTTCTGCAGACCTTGCTGGTCCAAACAAGACTGCTCTTAAAGACTGCGACGGAATTTATTCTGCAGAAAACAGAATCGGACGCACAATCGAATTTGGTATCCGTGAATTTGCAATGAGTGCTCTCTGTTCTGGTATGCGTCTCCATGGTGGTCTTCGCCCATTCTGTGCAACATTCCTTGTATTTGCTGATTACCTTCGTCCTCAGCTTCGCCTTGCAAGCCTGATGAAGCTTCCACTTATCTATATCTTTACCCACGACTCAATCTATGTAGGTGAAGACGGACCAACTCACCAGCCTGTAGAAACTCTTTCTTCTTTGCGTTCAATTCCTGGTGTTCAGGTTCTTCGTCCGGGCGATGCTCAGGAAACTTCTGCTGCCTGGGAAATGGCAATGGCTTCTAAAGATCATCCAGTTTGTATCGTTCTTACCCGTCAGGATATTCAGGGCTATGAAAAATCTGATTCTGACTGGAAGAAAAATATCAAGAAGGGTGCTTATATTGCCCGCAACTGCGAAGGAACTCCTGATATCACAGTTCTTGCAACTGGTTCTGAAGTTTCTACTTCAATTCAGGCTGCTGACATGGTTTCTGGAAAGAAGATCCGCGTTGTTTCTGTAATTGATTACAACATGTTCGACAATATGACTCAGGAAGAACAGGATGCTCTGATTGGTGGTGCAAAACGTGTTGTTGCCGCTGAAGCAGGTATTTCTTCTGACTGGAAGCAGTTTGTTACAAACAAAAAGACTGATCTTTTCTGTATTGACCGTTTTGGTGAATCTGGTCCTGCTGCAAAGGTTGCAGAACACTTGAAATTCACTGCTAAGGATCTTGCAGAACTTTTGAACAAATAGATTTGAAACTTTTTGAAATGGCGCGATACTTTGTCTTTTTACCAGAGCAAAGCCAGCGCAAAATAAAAAGCTGTTTTGTGTTTGCAAAATTGAAGATAACTTCAAATTGCGGGTCAAAACAGCTTTTTTTTATCTATAATGGGCAAAGGCTATGGAAAA